>JBCBHI010000361.1:0-5529 GCA_038525885.1 Bacteroidota bacterium | reverse complement strand
TCTCTTTTTAAAATGCAATTTTTCTATCAATAAAGTTTCTTCATTTCTTAAGCGAATTCTATGATTATTCCTTAGCTAAAAGTACTGGTCTGCTTAGGAATATAGGTACTAGTTTTTAGCATCAATTCGATCCTCTCTTATTACCCTGAGATATTAGGGTGTTCCCTGCTTTACTGATTTCTTTCTTAGGTTTTGATGATAATTAGCTGATTGCTAGCTGTTTGTAAATTTGCAAATTGCTATGCTATGATTAATTACAACGCTACTTCCCTTCACCGCTGAAGGAAAAAGTAAGGGCAACAAACGCAACTCGGTTGCGTTTCAGGTGTAAAGCTTTTAATTAGCAAACATGTTGCAGCATGAAAGGAGAAGCCGAAAACCTTAGACAGAGTAGGCGTTATTTTAATCACATAGAGATATGAATTCTTCTAAAGATTCTTTGATCAACAAAATTTTGGCTAGCAAAACAACTGGCGTAACTCACTGCAGCAACTGCGGACACTGCCGGAGCAGCCTTTAATTTGAATCATGGCAACGGTCGACCCCTAGGGTTGGCCGTTGCCATTTGTTTTTTAACTGATCTATGGAAGCCACATTATTAGATAAGACTCAACTGGAGGAAATGCTTGCTTTTGATAATGAGGACATGATATCCCGTTTCACGGACATGTTCGAAATGGATGAAGCTGAAGCCCGCGATATCCTTCAAGAAACCATCAAATTTCTCTACATCGCCCAAGTGCCGGGCACCTTTATCCCCGACGATCTACTCATACTGGATGAGATGTGGCACAACATGATATTGTTTACGCCGCAGTACCATGAGTTTAGCCAGAAGCATTTCCAGAATTATTTTCATCATATCCCTGCCGTAAAAAAGGAAAAAGAAGAGCGGAAACTAGCGGTGGAGGCCGATCCGGAAAAAGCTAAAGAAGTCTATTTGGAGAAACTAAAAGTGCTGATGCATGTGGCCTATGACAACTTGGGTGAGGCAACTGTGCGAAAGTGGTTTGAGGAATATCCGGTAAAATATAGTAAGGAGCGAATCAAGGCATTGCGAAAGTAACTTCATGAGCATCTTCCCGAAACGGTCAGTGCCTGGTGGAACCGTGACCATTCACTGGAATTTTAATACGGCCCATCTTACAGATGTACATGTGTGCCCTTGGGTAAGAATAGGGGTGATAGACCCTGACGGTAAGCTCACGATGCTCTTTGAGGGACATGTTTTGGGCTTGCCAGACCCGCCCGTAGCCCAAGATGGCTCTGAGGAAAGCCATCCCCCATTAAAATACCTCAACAAGAATTTGCCCCTCATGATATTGGCGGAGTACCTGGAAGGGAACGCTAAACGTGAGGTGTTGGTGAAGATCCTTCAGAATATCCAGTCGGGCCGTCATTATTACTTCACCTTTCCGGTTCCCAAAGATGCCCCCTTGGGCAAGTACACTCTACTATCAGAAGTACATAGTGGAGGCGAGGTGCGGTACTCAAAAACCGCTGAGGACGATTACTTTTTCATTGAGCAGGTTACTTGTGAACCCGGGGAGTCCTCCCAATTTGTGGTAACAAACCAATCTCCTGAGCCTACCCCGGTTAAGGTGGTGCATTGCCACCCGCAACCTGAGGGTAAAATGAAAACCGAACTAGAGGTTTTTATGATGCAAGGTAATGAGAGCCGGACGTTGGCACAGAAGGGGGGTGATAGCTTTTTGCTTTATAATGAAGAGCGTGAAGTAGTGCCATTAGCCAAGCCCGATTCGCCGTATTTACTTCGGAACCAGCAAGTGCTGGAGTTACACAAGCCAGATGGACCTTCCTTTTTGCTTCCCAAAGGAGAAGAGGAGGGGTATACTCTCACCCCAGCAGCGGCCCAACTTTGGCAAAAGGCGGATGGGTTACTCAACCAGACTAAGCTAGACCCGGAAGAGCTAGATGTGTACCAGACCATGAAAGATTTGGGTCTTTTTTCTGAGTTGAATTGGTAATGTAAGGGTGCCCCTGCCCATTGGTGCATGCCTTTGTAAAGCCTGTTGGTTAGCATTTATCCCCCAGTAACACCGATCAAGTAAAGGGCTTGTGGGACATAAACGCAACTCTTTTGCATTTGGGCCAGGAGTGATTAATTGCAACACAGTTGCATGTAATACAATGAGAACCCACAGTAGTTTATTCTTTCTCCTCCTCCTATGTTCTGGCTATAGCTATGCGCAGCGGGCGAACCTTCGGGGTACTGTGGTTTCTCAGAAAGGGACTCCTATAGTAGGGGCGCACGTTAAGTGGTCCCGCATGGTAGTGATTACTGATGTAGCCGGGGAGTTTACCCTGCCCAGCGTTTCATTAGGGAATCAGACTCTCCAGATATCTTCTTTAGGTTTTGAGACCCTGGAAAAGGAAGTGCAAGTAAGTGGAGACAGCCCCACCCCGGTAAGGATTGTGCTGGCGGAAGCCACTACTACCCTAGAGGAAATCACCGTAAGGGGGACTTCCACCCAAGAAATTTTAAGAGCCAGCACCGCCTCCGTGTCGCTATTAGAAACCAAGGCTTTCGCTCACCGGTCCGTAGCTACTGGTGACCTGCTCAATACCCTTCCGGGTGTGCAAGTGAGGCATTCAGGAGGTTTAGGTAACCAAGTGGATGTATCGCTACATGGGCTGAGAGGCAGGCAAGTTCGCTTTTTTGTAGACCAGGTTCCCCTTGACTTTTTGTTGCCCGTGGATGAGTTGGGTTTGGGCATGGCTTTGTCTCTGCTGCCCGTAAATAATATGGAGCGGATAGAGGTCTACAAGGGGGCCGTGCCCGTCAGCTTAGGGGCCGATGCCCTGGGGGGCGCAGTCCATTTTGTTACCCGCAATGCCCTCAGCGATTACCTGGATATAACTACTGAGCGAAGCTCGTTCAATACCTGGCGCCATAGCCTGAACGCTCAAAAGGTATTCAATTCCGGCCTGATGATCGGTTTGAGTGGATTTTATTCCGCTTCGGACAATGACTACCGCCTGGATGAAGTGACGGTGATCAACGAGTTTGGTAATCCCGAGCTTATTTCCACCACCAAATTCCATGACCGTTTTGTCGGTAGGCTGGTGAAGGGGCAAGTAGGTATTGTGGGCAAGCCCTGGGCCGAACGGTTGGTACTCACCCTCTCTTACGGAGATGTGTACGATGAAATCCAGCACAATTTTGAGATGCGGCAACCCTATGGGCAAGCGCTCAATCTGGCCACTACCTACAATGCCGGGCTGCACTACGAAAACTATGGAATAGCCGACCGCTGGGATGTGCAGGCTTACGTGGGGTTCAATCAAATTCTGACTGAGTTTGTAGACACTACTCTGAATATTTACGATTGGCGAGGCGACGTATTAGGCCGTAAAACCTTTGGTGGGGAAATCACTTCTACCCAGAGTCATTTACAACTCACCGGGTACAACTGGGCGAGTCGGCTGGGTATCGCGTACCACCTTACAGAAGACTGGCAGGTAGACCTGAATGCGGTTTGGGCAGATTTTTCCAGAACGGGCGTAGATCCTGTGTTAGCCCAAACCACCGATGAGGACTACTACCAGCAACCGGTGTACCAGACCAAAGGGGTGCTGGGCTTAGGGCTGACCTACGGACTGACGGGAGTGCTTCAACTCAACACTGCCCTCAAGGGCTATGTGTACCGTGCTCAAGGTTTCATTGTGGAGGATGGAGAGGCCATCCGCCGTACGCAAAGCCAAATGCAGCCGGGTATAGGCCAGTCTTTACGCTGGCAAATTACTCCCAACTGGCGACTGAAGGCCTCCTATGAATACGCCACTCGCATGCCGGACCGGCTGGAAACGATGGGGGACTTCAGTGCGGCCATTAACGCCAACCCTGATTTGCGCCCAGAAACTAGCCACAACCTAAACCTTGGTGGGCAGTTTGCGCCCCGCCACTGGCGGTTTGAGGTCAATGGTTTTTTCCGTTCAGTAGAAAATATCATCATCCTGCAGGCCGTGCCACCACCGGTGTTGAGTACCTACGAGAACCTGCTGAAGGCACGGATAATGGGAGCCGAGGCAGAAGTATCGGCGAAACCCTGGCCCTGGCTGTCGGCCACCGTCAATGTTACCTACCAGGATATGCGCAACCGCTCTGAGCCAGAAAATGCCGGGGTGAGCAGTGACCGATATTTTGACGCACGCCTGCCCAATCAGCCGTATTTCTTTGGCAATGCCGACGTGCAATTTACTCAAGAGGACTTTCTGAACAGTCAAGGTACCCTACAGGCTTGGTGGTCTACCGCCTACGTAGAGGGCTTTTTTCGCTATTGGGAAATTGACGGAAGGCCAGAAGATAAACTTACCGTGCCAGACCAATGGTTGCACCATGTGGGCCTGGCCTATACTACCTGGCAAGACCGGATCACGGTCTCGCTAGAATCCCAAAATGTATTCGATTCGGCAGCCTTTGACAATTTCCGGGTGCAGAAACCCGGGCGGTCATGGCATGCCAAACTCAGATTTTATTTAACCAAACCATGATAACACCATTCCATATGAAAGGCACTCATCCAATCTTTTCTCGCAAACCCAGCCTGGGTTGGCTAGCGGGTATTCTGGCCTTAGTATTCATCACCGCTTGCGACCCTGAAGAAATCAATCTGGATGCCCCTATCCTTACCCCTCCTACAGGCCTAACGGTACAGGGAGGAGAAACCGTGCAAGTGGATATCGCCGTAGTAGCTCCCGGTACTATTTCTACCGTGGAGGTATCTACCACCGCAGGTACCGCCACCATCGACAATGAGGAGACTCTGGTAGGCAGCACCACGGGTACGGCCAATATCACCTACACTACCACGGCGGAGGTGAGTGGTGACCAAACCATTACGCTCACGATCACCGACGAGCGGGGCAACTCCAGCGACGCTACCGCTAGCGTAGAGGTATTTGCGCCGATGCAGTTTGGGATGGCCATGGTATCCGGTGCTGGTGGGGTGACTACCACCTTCCTGGAAGGCTACCTCAACCTGGATGTTACCGAACTTACTAACAGTT
Source organism: Bacteroidota bacterium (assembly GCA_038525885.1). Classification (GTDB taxonomy): domain Bacteria; phylum Bacteroidota; class Bacteroidia; order Cytophagales; family Cyclobacteriaceae; genus DMST01. The sequence continues at coordinate 498 of JBCBHI010000361.1, read as the reverse complement.
CGGCTACTGAGCTGGCCCAATTTGCCGCGCTCTATTCTGATGGGGAAGCACTTTTCACCGCAGGCTTCGGTGCTCCTGCTACCATGGGCAAGTATGTTTTCAACAGTGCCGGAGATGCGGTGCTTGATCAGCAAATCATCGTGCCCGGTTCCAATTCCTTTTCGGCCATTGAAATCATAGATACAAATACCGCCTACGCCACCGTAGGGGGAGGCCTTTCGCGGGCTATCCAGTTTAGCCCTTCCGAAATGCGCATCACCGGAGAGATTGACCTCTCGGATGCTGGCGAAGGACTGTTCTACTCGGACATTCTGGTGAGGGACAATACCGCGTTTATCGCCTTGAATGACTTTGGTGATTCGGGTGAGGCAATGGTAGCAGTAGTAGACCTGTCCACCAACACCCTGTCGAAGGTAATTACCGATGACCGGACGGCTACGCTGTTTGGTACCCTGACTACGGCTATTTTGGCGCAGGACGATGATTTGCTGATCAAGC
>JBCBHI010000360.1:0-5539 GCA_038525885.1 Bacteroidota bacterium | reverse complement strand
TAAGCTCATGGGGATCAGATAATGCCGCCTCTTTGCCTGACCTGCCTACATAGTACACTAAGGAGGTGGGGGCCAAGTCACCATGCTCGGCTAGTGGCTTGCTTTGGCCAAACTGGCGGGATTGGTCTCGATAGTCGATAGTGCCTTCCACCAGCAGTTGCTGCTGCTGATACAGTAAAAGTAAGCCTCGCTGGGCGCCCGAATTTTCCATCACCACTTCCAGCATTTTTTCTAGCAACTGCTGGAGCTTGAGTTCGCCCGAGATGGCCTGTGAGCTTTTGATAAAGCTCATCAAGTCCAGGTTGGGGGTAGAGCCAGAGGAGGTTTGCGTCTGGGTAAGCGTAGTGCCTGCCTGATTCAACAATTCTGGATGGGCCGCCTCCATCTCTTCCAGTTTTACAGGGCTTTGCCAGCGTTGGTAAACCCGGTGGGCCTCCCGTAGGTGCATTTGTGCTGCTCCGGTTTGGCCCATCTCCTGATGTAGCGAAGCCACACGTTCGTGGAGCATACCCATTTCGTGCAGTATTTGCAGCTCGGCTACCGAGACTAAGGCCTCATGATAGTGCTCTAATGCTTTGCTGGTTTTTCCTAAAAGCCGTGCACGTTCGGCCAGTAGAAAGCAGTATTTGTGATGAAAGTTTCTGGAATTAATTTTTGACCACTTTTTAAACCGACCAATAGTCTGCGTCAGATACCGTTTATTCTTCCGCTTTTCGGTGGTGGTGTAGGCATCCCAACGCCGCATCATAATGAGACACCGGAATAACATGTGCTGGCCCCAGCCTACCGTGGCTTCTGAGTATCCAATTTCACCGTGTAGCTCGCAGTGTTTCCAGGCCTCATCTACTTTATTGAGAATAAGCCCTACGGTCATGTAGGTCCAGTATAATCCGGCCAAGGAAAGCTCATTCTTGTTTTCCTTGAAATCCGCTTCCAACTGATCGAAATCATAGGGCGTGCCATCCCATCGTTCGAGGCCTTCCATATCTCCGGTAAGGAGAGAGGGCTGCAAATGAATGGTAATAAACTCATCGTATTTGGCAGGAATGCCCAAGGTATCTCGGTGCACCTTTTGGTAGAGTAGGGCTCGCTCTTTTAGCGCTGTGAGGGGCTGCCCTGCAATGAACTGTTGGAAAATACCCGTAAGGATGGCGAAGGATGCAAATTCAAAATCACCCGATTGCACACTGAGGTGATAGCTTTCTTCTTGGTACTTGCCTACATCGCGAAGCGGCTCAAACCACTGGGCTATGAACGTATTGTACATGAACCGGGTGCGCCCTTCCCAACGACCCGGCTTTAGGCGAGCCATTACCTTGAGGCCTACCTCTGCCAGTCGCTTGCCGTAGTGTAGGTCATTGAGAGCGGCAATGATCACCAGCCCAAAGGAAATGATTGAAAAAGGGGAATACTCTGTGAGCCCATTACGAAGGACCCCTTTAATCAGGTGCTGGGTGAGTAGGGGATTGTATTCTGGCTTTGCCACATAAGTCACGTTGCCCAAGTTGAGGGCAATACGTTCGCTGGCTTCTGCCATAGGATCATAGCAGGGCCGATGGTCCACCAACTTCTCGATGCCAAACCTGTAAAGCCGCCAGCGGGTTCGGAGTATTGCCACCAGCAATACCGGGATGATGGGTTTCGGCATCCGTTTTCCCAACAGATCCATTACCTCCAGCCCCGTACCCATAGCATCTGCATATTGGTTTTTGGCCTTTTGGTAGTCCATCTTTAGCTCCAATACCAAAGCCCTGTCTACGGTGTTTTTGGTGTGTTTTAAGAGCGCCTCTAGCTACTGCTGGGCCTCTGCCCCAATGTTGAGGAAGTAGCCAGTCTTGAGAGCCAACATGTGCAGATTGCGCATGAGGGTGGGGTGGGTCTTCCAGTGCTCCTCACTAGCTAGCATTAACCCGGCACGAGCATAGTCCAGGGCCGTTTCGTAGGCTGGCAGACGGTCAGCCTCTTTGGCAGCATTGAGGTTAAGCGTGGCTATTCGTATTCTGTCCGAAGCCTCGGTAACCAACGTAATACCGGTGTTGTAGGCGTTTACGATGGCAAACAGGTCTGCTCCTTCGGGGGTGGATGAAATACTGGCTTCCCAACGCTCGGCCAGGCGAAGGTGCAGTGGTGCCCGCTCATCAGTAGGTATCAGCTCATAGCAGGCCTTTTGGATGCTGTCGTGCACAAAGCGAACCTGGGTGGGGTGGGTAGCAGAACCTGCCAGGGGTACCAACAGGCGGGTTTTTAAGGGCACGGCCAGATGGGCCAAAGCCGTTTCGGTGGTCACTTCTAGTACATCTGCCAAAAGAGCCACTGAGAAACGGTTGCCTATACAAGCAGCGGCTTGCATGCTAGTAAGCGATTCTTCGGCTAAGTCCTGTAGGCGCTCCATCATGAAGCCCACTACATTATCTGTGATGTGCAGGCCTTCTAGAGCAGATTGGTCTAAAGTCCAGGCCAAACGGCCTTTGGCTTCCTGTAAGGAAAGAATGCCTTGCTCATGCAATGACTTGAGTAGTTGATGCAGGAAGAAGGCATTGCCCAATGTCTTTTGGTGCAGGTGTTGTGCGAGTACTTCCAAATACTCCGGCTCTTGCCGAAGGGTATCTCGCAAAAGGGCGCGTACATGCTCAGGTTGCAAGGGTTGGAGGGTCATCTGCTCCGTATGCCAGCTCGTATCTTCTTCCTGTTCGTCTATAAACAGTTGATAGAAAGCATGACTGGGATCTACTTCGTTGTCCCGATAAGCACATACAAACTGGACGTGGTTTAAGTCAGGGTCCTGAAGTAATTCCTGCAGCAGATTCATAGAGGCCTGGTCGGCCCATTGCCAGTCATCCAGGAAAAGCACGAGAGGCCGGTCAGCCTGTGCAAGCGCTGAAAAAAAGCGCCTCAGTACCAAATGAAAGCGGTTTTGAGCCTCCATACTGTCCAGCTCAGTGAGGGCTTCCTGTTCTCCTAATACCTGCTCCAAGCCGGGACTCAGATCCGTGAGCACCCGGCCGTTGGTCCCCAAAGCCATTTGCAAGGTGGTCCGCCAGGTTTGTAGCGTGGCTTCTGGTTCACTCAAGATATGCTGTGCTAGTTGCTCTAGTATCTGCCGCCAGGCTACGTGGGTAATGCCTTGGTTGAGCTGGTCAAATTTACCGCTTAGGAAAAGGCCGCGTGCCTCGGTGGTGGGGCGGTGAAGTTCTGCTGCGAGGGCTGACTTACCCATGCCGCTGGGGCCGCCAAGTAACCAAAGCTGTTTGCCGTGTTCCCTTATTTGGGCGAACCCGGATAAGATGCGGGTTCGTTCCTCATCGCGTCCGTATAGTTCTTGAGAGATCTCAAAGCGTAAAGGAGCGTCCTGCGTACCCAGGGTAAATCCCTCCGTAGCGGCCCGCGCTTGCTGAAGATCATGGAGGAGACCTTCCGCACTCTGATAGCGTGCCTCCGGGCTTTTGGCAAGGAGCCTGAGCACGATCTGAGAGAGGATTTCGGGGACTTCCGGCCTCCGTTCCTGAGGAGTCATGGGAGCAATGGCCAGGTGAGCATGGACGAGTTCCATAGCATCTGAATGCTCAAAGGGTACTGCCCCGGTTAACAGTTCATAGAAAATGATTCCTAGGGAATATAAGTCCGCACGATAGTCCACGCCTCGGTTCATTCGTCCGGTTTGCTCAGGGGCCAGATAGCGGAGGGTACCTTCTAGCTGTTGTGGGGGCAGCAATCGTGCTGAAGTGAAATCATTGCGTGAGGCTAGGCCAAAGTCAATTAGGTGAAGGGCTCCGGTATCCTCATGCAATAGGATATTAGCTGGATGCAAATCTCGATGAGAAATTCCCGCTCGGTGAACTCCACCTATGATTTCGGCTAAGTGTTCCATCAAGGCCTGTGCAGTTTCTATAGAGAAGGGCTCAGTCCGGTTACGGATAATGGATTCCAAGGGTAAACCGGGCACGTAGCTTCGGGCTAGCATGCCTGTGGGCGCCGAATCGTCAATAGGAGGAACACCCGGAAGGGTTAGATCAGCGAGCAGAGACCTTTCGGTGGCAATTCGCTGGGCAGCATTTACATCATGGGTTTGGGTAGGTACTTTAAGAATGAAGTCAGAGCCCTTGGCTTCTTGCCGAGCTCGGTAGATGGTTGTATTGCGGCTTCGGTATACTTCTTCTGAAACGGTATACGGCCCTAAAGTGCTAGGGATGGAGGGTGTGTTGGCCATGATGACCCTCAAAATAGGGATTCTAAAATAAAGATACCTCGGCTAGCTAGTTGGTGTCACTGTTTTACGGAATAGGGGAGAGCCCGCATCTACTTCAGCGGCCCATTCAGTATCGGGCACAACATTCTCGTAATCAAATGATAAACCCCAAGGATGGAAAAGAGGCTTCCACCCTTGGGGTTTTCTAGGGCCTCTTTTTCAACCTTCCGTTTTGATTCCCGCTTGACGTACATGCTCCCAAAACTCTGGATAGCTTTTTTGTACTACATCGGGTTCTTCAATATTCACGGTCATTCGGGTGGCCAAAGGGGCAAAGGCCATGGCCATGCGGTGGTCTTCGTAAGTATGAATGCTGACCGAATCCGGCAGCTGGGTAGCCGGCGTTAGTTTCCAGGTGCCTTCGGTGGGTTCCGTGAGAGAGGCTCCAAATTTGGCTAGTTCTGCTTGTAGAGCCGCTATCCGGTCGGTCTCCTTGATACGCAGACTCTCCAGTCCGGTGAAAGTGCCGTGTACGCCTTTGGCTGCACAAGCTACCGCTACCGTTTGGCCCAGGTCTGGGCAATGGGTGAAATCCACGGTAATATGCTGTGCGGTAGGTCCTTTGGAAAGGTAAATCCCTTCAGCAGTATACTGACTTTTTACCCCTAGGGAGGACATGATTTCTACTATGGCTTGGTCTCCTTGTAGTGAATCCTCTCTTAAGCCCATCAGGGTCAGTTCCGCTTCTTCGGCCAAAGCCACCATACTAAACCAGTAGCTAGCGCCTGACCAGTCACTTTCGATGGTGTAGGAGGTGGGTTGATAGGGTTGAGGTGCCACCACCAAGGTGCGTTCGTCCTCCCAGGTGACCTCGGCGCCAAACTTTCGCATGAGCACCACGGTCATTTCTATATACGGGCGTGACCCAATAGGCCCGGTAAGGGAAAGGCGCAGTCCCTGGGGTAGGGTAGGGCCTATCATCAGCAGGCTGCTAATATATTGGCTGCTCACATCTCCCCGTACAGATACCTCTCTGGTGGTTTGTTCGGCCCATCCTTTGATCTGTAGGGGTGGGTACCCAGATTCCTTTTGGTATTCGATTTCTGCACCTAGAGTGGATAAAGCATCCACCAAAATGCCGATGGGACGTTGCTGCATCCTGGGGGTGCCGGTAAGTACTCGGTTCAGCTTTTTGACTGCCGCAAATGAGGTGAGGAATCGCATGGTAGTTCCGGCGTCCAGTACGTCCCAAGTAGCTTCGTTACTGTTCAGAAGACGCAACATGGTACGAGTATCTCGGGCCGAACTAAGATTGCTGAGCAAGTCCTCAGCTCCACCCGCCAAGGCGTGGAT
>JBCBHI010000359.1:0-5540 GCA_038525885.1 Bacteroidota bacterium | reverse complement strand
CCTGATCCTCTGCTGCTTAGCTTCTACCTGGAGGAGATCAGCGTGGCCACCGCGCTACAAATTTTCACCCCGGACGTGGACACCTCTACCCTACCGGACGCCGTAAAAGATCTGAGCGCCCAGCAGGTGAACTTCTACTTTGCGGAGAGTACGGTGACCATGCCGGATGGTAACCTGGCCCTGCCGGGCTTCCGGTTTAGCGGTATCCTGGACATCCTGGGCTTTCAGGCCTACGGCAGCATAGCCGTAGATACCCAAAACGGCCTGGCGGGTTCCTTTGAAACCTCCCCCATTCATCTGGGTAACATCCTGTCCATTACAGGCAACAGCCAGGGAGTATTCCTCAACGAGGCGGACGGTAAACCTCTACCGCTCAGCATTTTGGACAGTGAGGCTCCTGACCCAGCTACGGTTAGCCAAACCCAGGTGGTAGCCCCGGGTGGTCCACTACTGGCCTTCCAAACCACCGCTTCGCCCTACTTAGTCATGAGCCTGCAAGCCTCCTTTCTGGATCTGGCCCATGTGGAGGTAGAAGCCTTGGTCACCAATTCGTCCATCGATTTCCTACTGGACTATGACATCAGCGGGCTGGTTCTGGCCGGGCTCAACTTCTCGGTGAGCTCTTCTGGCTTCGAGATGCACAGCTACTTTGGTATGCACTTGGAGTTCGACGTAGGCCCGGTCGAGATCCTAGGGATTGACTTCGGTACCCTGCACGTAGACTCCGGATTTGACATCTCCCTGGATGTCAGCCTCAATCTGGATCAGTTCTACATGAAAATCAGTGGGGACTTCGACTTCGAAGGGCTACACCTCACCTTCCCGGATATAGAACTCTCGGTGGCTCCACAATCGCTGCTGGATTTGCCCACCCTCATCATCGATTGGATCATCGATAAGACCGAGACCGTATTCCAGACCCTGTACGATGAAGCCACCGAGATCATAGAGGAAGGACTAGAAGCGGTGGAGGAGCTGGCTGAGGAGGCCGAAACGGCCATCACAGATTTGGCCGAAGCCGCCGAAGCGGAAGCGGAAGAGATCTACCACGAGGCAGAAGAGGCGGTGAATTCCGCCCTCAATGAAGTAGAAGCCCAGGTGGTAGAGCTGGAACAGGAAGCCCAGCAAATTCTGGATGATGCGCAAGCGGTGGTAACCGGCATTGCACAGGAGACGGAAGCCGCTGTGGAGGAGATAGTAGGAGAAATAGAGGATGTGGTGACCCATGCGGAGGAGGAGATTGAGGCCATAGCGGCGGAGATTGCCCAAGAGACCCAGGAGGTGGTAGCCGCCGTAGCTGAGTTTGCCCAAGAGGCCGAGCAAGAGGTAGAAGCAATCGCGCAAACCGTGGCGCAAGAGGTACAGCAACTGCTGGATGATGCCCGGGCCGTAGCCCAGGCCTTCATAGATGCTGCCCAGCAGGTAGTAGATACCCTACTGACCGAAGCTGCCCACCTGTGGGAGGATGTAGAAAGTCTGGCCCGCCAGATAGAAGAAGCGGCCGCTAAGGTGGTAAACGCTGTAGAGGACACCGCCAAAAGCGTGTGGCACACCATTTCCAAATACTAACCCTTGCCTAGATAATGAAAACGTTCAATAAAAAATACTGTCTGCAAATCCAGGAAGGGGGACTCAAACCCAACCAGTCCATCGATTTGGAGATCGAAGAGGGCTTTACTTTTGCCGCCTGGCTGAAGCCTACGGGCCCTACTCAGGGCAATCAAGTACTACTTACGCAGCAAAAAGATGCGTTTGTAGTACGCCTGGAAGGAGGCAAATTGGCCCTGTATACTCCCCAGGAAACCTACCTGGGCAGCGCCCCTATTCCGCAGGACAAGTGGGTGCATATTGCCCTCAGCTACCGCCCCAAGGCCCAGCAAAACCCCTTGCGGTTCTACATCAACGGGTTACCTGACCGTAGCTTTTCGCCCGCTCATTCCCTCCAAACCAACAAAAACGAGAAGTTCCTCCTAGGCTCTGACACCAAAGGAAAGGAGCAGTTTTCGGGTGTACTAGGGGCCGCTATCTTGTGGAGCAAAGGACGCTCAGGACTGCAAGTACAGCAGGACTTTGCCCGGGAGGTATCCCTAACCGACCCTACGCTGGAGGGGCTATGGAATTTTGAAGACGGCACGGGCAATACGGCCAAGGATCTGAGCCCAAAGGGTAACCACCTTACTGCTACCGGTACAGTCGCCTGGGAGGAATTGCAGGAGCCCATCCGCATTCGTGAACCCCAGAAACGCAACTGGAAGCGTACCACGGTCCATCGGCGAAGCGCCCTTATGGCCGCCGAAAACGAGGACTACGAGGCGGACCCTACTCCCCTGCCCGTAAGCGGGCGCAACGGAGAAATGACCAAGTTCTTCAACCGGGTAAACAGTTACAAAACCACCTTGGTGGCCAATAAGCAGCAGGAAAATACCCTGAAGCTATCGTTGGCCCAGCAGTCTGCCAACGACAAGCTAAGCCAGGCCCATCAGGATGCAGCCAAGCTGATGAACAGCACCCGGTTCGATCAGATATGGTTTATCTACCTAGGCCAGATTTACTACGTGGAACCGGACGGCACCATGGTGCGGTATAGTGTATCCAACGGAAACCAAGGTGTAGATGCCACTGATTTGGCATTGGACGTGGAATCAGGCCTGGTGTTTTGGATCAACCGGAGCGGTGCCACATCCAGAATTCAATACGGCCATATGAGTGGCCAGAGCAATACGGTGTTTACCCATGTGCAAAGTAGTGCGGTCACCTACCTCGCGGTATCCCTAGACACCGTGAACAAGTGCATGTACGCACTGGATGACAGCGGCACCATCAGCACCCGTACTTATAACCCCGCCGGTGCCACCACCAATGTGGTACAGTACATAGAAGGCCTGCAAAAAAATGGGCAATGGCAACTGGCCGTGGATGCCCAGGGTGGCCGCATCTATTGGACTACGGACGAAAGCATCTGGACCGCGAACACCAACGGTACGGATCAGCGACGCCTGATTCCTAACCACGAAGCGCCTTTTCCCATCGACCTGGCGGTAGACCACGACTCCGGCAAAATATACTGGATGGACCAAACCCTGCGCAAGGTACGCCGGGCCAACCTGGCTGACGGTTCGCTACCCGAAGATCTGTATCAGGTGGAAATCCCGGTGCGGGGGCTAGCGCTCGACTTTGTGTCTGAGGACATGCAGGACCTACTGAAGCAAGAGATCTACTGGGTAAACCGCGAGGAGCACATCACACCTCAGACCCCAGGCATTGTGGGTACCTGGCCCCTGGACGAAGGCAAGAATAAGATCCTGCACAATACCCTGCTGCCCTTGCAGGATATCCCCTTGGGCATTCGGCGGATCTATGATGACTTACCCAACAACCTCAGCTACCCGGCTTTTGCCTTTCGGTTTGACGGGGCTGATTTCGGCCAGGTACCGGACCGTTTTGTTACGGGCCTTTCTGGCAGCAGCTTTACTATAGAACTGTGGGTGAAACCCGATCAGGTTACTGATACGGATCAGGGTTTGCTGGCAGCCTTGCCCGGAGATCAGAACACCCGCCTGCTATTGTTGCTGCGCAACCAGAAGGCCTACATGAGTTTCTATGCCAATGACCTGGCTGGCACCACAGATATACCCGCCGGAAAGTGGACCCATCTGGCTTTCCGGTACACCTACGATACGGGTACCCAAACGGGTGAGATGGCCATTTTTGTGAATGGTGTGCTAGATGCCTCTGACGACAACCGCCCCCCGTTGGCCATGCCTGAGGGCACTCCCTTATGGGTTGGCCACTTCAACTACCAGTTCTACACTGGGCTGATGGCTGACGTACGCATGCTCTTGCAACCCCTGCAGGCGCCTGCCATACAGGCCACGATGCTCAACCACAAGGAGGCTGACCTGATGGATGAGCTTATCACGGCTCCCATGTGGAATACCTTTACGAGCCCGCCCACCATTGTGCCCAAGCAAGCCGTATTGCAGTTCAACGGGCGCAGCAATTACCAGCTGCTGGGCACCGCCAGCCAGCTACGCCTCACCGCTGGCAGTTTTACCCAAGAGCTATGGGTAAAACCCCAGTCCACCGCTACCGATAGCAACCTGGCCGTTATCGGCACGGAGACCGCAGCGAACCTAGGTGGTTTTGTCCTGGGCCTGTACCAGAACAAACCCTATTTCTCTACTGGGGACTTCTTTGTGGAAGGCCAGCAAGCCGTACCCGTAAACGAATGGAGCCACCTGGCCTGCCGCTACGATGCGGATACCCAACTGGTCAGTTTGTTCGTAAACGGCCAGCCCGACCAGGCAGACACTTCTAGCGCAGGTTCAGGGACTACCTATCAGTACAACTTCCAGCAGGGAGCTCCCCTACCCGGTGACATGGTCATTCAGCATGATACCCCTTGGGGTACCCAAGGTCCTTCAGTGGATATAGTCAACGACTATTTGCGGTACTGGACCAACTCCCTGCCTGCCCGCAACCAATGGACCCAAGTGGAGATTCCGCAGCCCTTCCCTGGGCGGGAAAACTACTCCCTCACCTTCCAGATTTGCCTCATTAGTTTGCAGAGTCAAGAAATGAAATTTACCCTGCCCGGGGGAGTTATTCTTCGGCTCAACAACAACGGCACCCAGCGCCGGTACCAGTGGTGGGAAGGCAACCGGAATGGACGGTTTCATACCATCTCTAATAGCCAGTTACAGCCCAATAGCCAATGGGTGACCGTGAAAATGGTGTTCGGCCCCTCTTCCATTCAGCTATACGAAGACGGGCAACTCACTTTTGACTGGAATGTGGTGCCGGAGGAAACCCTCACGCCCGTTTTCCATATGCAGCTGCTGACTCAGGGAGGTCAGCTGGATTTTCACCTGAAGGATATTACCCTAGCCAGCATGCAGGCCCCAGCCGAGGATGTAAATCTGGAAACGGTCGTGCCCACGCTGGACGATACCACGGCGGTGTATCTGGGCCGTACGAACAACCTGGCCTCGTTTGAGGGAGCCATGAGTGATTTGCGGGTTTGGGATACGGCACGAACGGACGAGGAGATTGCCAGCAACTACCGTCACTACCGGGAGACCTACGCCCTACGAGGTCCCGTAGATGGCTCGGCCGCGCCAGAGCACCTCTTTCACATTCCGGCCGAGGGCAGTATCAATCTGCTTTCTCGCTATGAGGTAGCCTATGAGCAGCGCCTGGCGGCTACCCGGCAGAAACAGCAAAATCAGGTGCTGGCCAACCAGCAGATACAGGCGGCCCATGTGGACAAAGAGCAGCAGATATCGGCCAAAACGGATGAGCTGAACCGTACCCAAACGGAAAAAGCGGCCGAGATAGATGCCCACCGTGCGGACGAGGAGAACCAGCGGGTAGCCAACCGCAATGCCTATGCGCAAGCACAAAATGATGCCGCCCGCCAGATACAGGTAGCTACTGACCAAGCCACGGCCAACCGTGCCGATGCTCAGCAACAAGCGGTTGCCATCAAAGCAGAGGGCAAATCGCAAGCAGACGGCATGAAAGCCAACGCACAAGGTCAG
>JBCBHI010000358.1:0-5548 GCA_038525885.1 Bacteroidota bacterium | reverse complement strand
TCCTCATAAGCTCCTGCCGTATCAGCGTTCCCCACATCGTAGATGAGCCCCAAAACCTGCGTGAGGGAGCCATTCAGGTAGAACCCCAATGGAAGTATAAAAACGCGAACGCGATTCCTATCTCCACCGTACTAGGCACGGCCGCAGGCCTAGCTGCGGTCATTTATGGGGATGCCAGCATCAACAATCTGGAGGACTCCGTGCTTACCGCTTACGTAGTGACCGGGGTTGGGGCCATTGCCGGGCTGGGCGTAGGGTACTACATAGTAAAAGGGCAAAACATAAAGTACCGCGAGGTAAAGCCCGGGGAGCAAAACCGATGGCTGAAGAAACTCAACAAGCAGGAAGGATCTGAGTACGTCTTTTACAAAGAAACCCCACAAGGGCACTTCATCCTAATATCCCAATCCCTGCAAGCTTCTCTGGACCGCCTGGACAGCAAATACCAAGCAGCCATCAAGGTATTAGGAGGGTCACAAGCATTGAATTATGCAGAACTGCAAACGTATAGGCAGCTCATGCAGCATGATTACGAGGATTTCTTCCAAGCAGAAAACCGCCAGCTTACTAGCTTGATTGAAGCCAGGGAGGATGAAGCCGCCTACGCGGAACTAGAACGGCGAGCCAATGAGGTTTTAAGTCTACCCACCCAATATCAGTCCTTGTATGCTTTCACCTCCTTCCCAACTCAGAATAAAGAACTGATCCGAAAAGCAAGTAGGTCTGGATGGCAAACCTTGGAGAGTCGACTGGAAGAAGGCTTCCAAACACAACTCAAAAACCTGGTGAGCCAAGAAACCAGAAAGCTACGAGCCTTTCCCCGAGACTTAACTGGGATAAGTAAAAGCCAGGATTGGGCAACAGAATTTCGGCGTAATTACTTGAGCAAGTACGATGAGGAGCCCGTTACGAAGGGCTGGGGATATTTCCAGGCTTTCTACGGCAAACTCCTTTTGGATAACCAAGAGAAAATTCAGGCACAGTACGAGGCCGAGAACAACTTGGGTAAAGTGCGCGCGCTCACGGCTTACTTTCAAGGCCCTTCGGAAAGCGAAGCCGTGCAAGGGGTGCTGGCCCGGCAGGAAGAAAACCGTATCAATACCATCATTAGGACCAACATCCGCGCCAATCCCAATGTGTACAATTGGTATTATAACATGCAAAACAGTACCCGCACTCCGCTAGCAGAAGTGATTGGTCAAATTGAGGAAGTCAATATCATAGTAGATTTAGAGGAATATCTATCCGGTCAATTTTCACAAGACGCCCTCATAAGGCAGATCGTGAAGTTTCTGGAAGACGAAGGGATCAAGTACAACCCCGAAGCCAGCGAAACCCTGTATGTTAAAGGAGTGTACGAGCCCTATACCTTTACCAGAACCCGCGGAGAGGAGGTCGTCAAGGAAACCTCCTTTGTAGAGCTGCGGGTCACTGCCCAACTGTGGTCCTACGGTGTCATATTCCGTCATCCAGCCATGCAATTCACCCGCATATACCTGGGCTCTGCCACTTTGCTCAACCTCTTCGAAGGAGGCGATTTCGATGCCTATGCCTGGCGTAACGGCGTCCGCGGGCTCATCAAGGAAGTAGTAGGCGGGTACCGGATGGGCAATTATTCGGCCACTCCAGACCCGGTTTGGAAACAAGGATTTGAAGACCGGTATGACCAGGCACCCTCTATCTATAGAGCATACAATTTGGATACCGATGCTCTGGAAACCGTGCACAATCTGAAGGGGATAACGCAAGTTTCGGAAATCATTGGGCGACAGAATTCCTCCAACAAAATCAATGGATTTGATCAGGTGAATAGCTACCTCAACAACAATCCCCTAGCCCAATTCGCAGACTGGCTTTCGGGGGGGACCATCTCTGAAAACCAGTGGAAGCCCAAGGTTCGTTGGGAATCTGCCCTGAGCAGTGTAGGCATCAACGTTGCCTACCAAGGCGGTGCCTATTCCCGTCCGGTTATTACCCAAGAAATCAGCGGGTTTGACCTCAACCTGGACTCAGAGTCCGGTGCAGAAATCAGTAGTGTACTGAGTCATAGCTTTTTGCTGGAACAAAACTGCGTGATTCTGATCGGAGACAATTTTTACCGGACAGCAGCAGCCACCCTCGACTACCACGATGCTGCGGTTTTCACCGAAGGTACCTTCCAAGAGCTACGGAAAGTAACCCAGCGCTCAGGAGAGTATTTCAAGTACTATTTTGAAGAAAGCAAGTAGGTATCCAATTCTTCCTCAAGGGCACTGGTGAGGACACTACTTAAGAACTAGGAGGAAGGCTCATCGTCCATCCAGTTTTCTGTCCTTAGGGTTTCCGGATTAATTCATCAATTGCCTCCGGCTTTAGCCGGATGGTAAAGTAATCTACAAAAGCAGGGCTTCAGCCCAAAGTATTTGTTCTTTTGGATCAACGAGCTAAGGATGGCTCACGAAGGCTGTCTTTGCAATTGAAATCATAGCTTTAGGACCTCAATCGTTGAAATAATTGGATTTGAGAGAAGTCTGCAGCGTGTTGATCCTAATAAATAAGACTAATAGCACCTGTTAACCAGTCTTATTTTTACTAAGAAAAAACCCGAACGAGGTTCGGGCTTTTTGCTGGTCAATTGTTCGAAACATCAAAATACAAACTTGCAAAGCGAAACAGAATAGTATGCTTTGGTATAAGATCAATACCAGGGCCATTGTAAGGCCCGATTGGTCACTCTTCGTCAATCCAGCTTAAATACTATAGGCAAATGCATTTTTACATTCACCTGCTGTCCTCTTTGAAGCCCCGGGGACCAGGAGGGCATATCTTCTATTGCCCGTACCGCCTCCGCATCTAATTCCTCGCTTACTCCTTTCACCACCTTCGCTTGAGACACCTCACCGGTCGCATCCACAATAAACTCTACCACTACCCTACCTTCAATACCCGCTTCCTGGGCAGACTCAGGGTACTTTACATGATTAGCCAGATAATCTAACAGCTCGCTTTTGTCGGCACCAAAATGAGGCGGTTCTTCTACCACCGAAAATATCTCCTCGGTTTCAACGCTAGAGGAGGATGCCACCTCATTTCCCCCCAAATCAAACTTGATGGGCAACATGATTTTCACCGTCACCTGCTCACCATTATTCTCGGCCGGAGTCCAATTTCCCATTTCCTCTATCACCCGCAAGGCCTCCTGGTCCAGATCCTCATTCACTCCTCGCACCAAGGCCACCTCCTGTATTTCGCCCTGTTCGGTCACCAGAAAACTCACATACACCTTACCCTCTATTCCATCCTGGTAGGCATCTTGCGGATATTCTAAGTTATCTAGCAGGTACTCCATTAGCGCTTCCTGCCCTCCGGGGTATTCCGCCAGTACCTCAGGATCATCAATAACCTCCAATTCAGAAGGGGTACAAGCTACCAAAGTCGAAACCAAACCTAGCAGTACCCAAAGCTTTTGCGTGATTGTCTCCATGCTCACTTAAGTTTTTCGTTAAATAACTAAACTTATAGGAGACAATCAACTAAATACTTAGGTGATAAGTACAGCCGGGTGTTAAATCTTTACATAAGAATGACTTACGCCATAGTTCGCTCTACAAACGGAATATTGTAACGTGGGACGTAAGTCCCATGGTAAAGAGTAAGGTAAATCATCTGAGTCCCCTCCGGGGACGATATTATTTCCGGGATAGTCGTGATAGGATATGTAGTTCCCTTCCAGTATACGAAGGTTGCTTAGGTGAATGGTATCTAGCAACACCTTTTGCCACCCAAATCGGCAAAGGCTATCTTCAACATCCTAAAATTGAAACCTATGCGCACTTTGCCCAGCACCTCCCGCTTTTGGATCAAAACCGCCTTGGAAATGGCCTCCGATACGTTAGGCACCATTACTAAGTATCATGCCGTGCATGGAGATGTATTCAAACTGGCCATGGGCGGACGCACCCGGTACATTGTGGTGCATCCTGATCTGGTAGATGAGGTGCTAGTGGGGCAAAAGAAGAAGTTCCAAAAAAGTAAGACCTACAAGGAGCTGCTACCCCTACTTACTGGGCACGGCATGATTGGTATAGACGGGGAACTATGGCGCAAACACAGACGCATTGCCCAGCCTGCCTTTCACAAGAAATACCTGGCCACCATCTATGAGCACAAGCGGAAAGTGGTTGACGAATACCTTTCCACTTTACCCGAGCTGCCCCAGCCCGTCATCTGGAACCACGAGATGACCATGCTCACGCTGGATGTGGTCACTCAAGCCCTTATGGGGGAAGGCATCAAGGGGGAAGCCCCGGTTATCCATAAGGCCATCGATGATTCGCTCAAATATTTGATTCAAATGGCCCTCAACCCCATTGCCCGGGCTACGGATAGGTTCACCAACCGACGCAAGCAGTTTAGCAAGCAGAAGCAACAAATTGATTATCTGGTGGACTCCATGATAGCCAGCCGACGCCAGGAAGGTAACGAGGGGAAATTCGACCTGATGGCCATGCTTATGAACTCCCATGATGAGGAGACCCAGGAAAGCCTGGACGATGAGGGATTGAAAAGTGAAATGCTCACCATCTTTTTGGCCGGGCATGAAACCTCGGCCAATGCCATGAGCTGGGGCATAGTTTCACTCATGCAAAACCCCAATTCCTGGGAACGACTGCGCGAAGAAGTGGATACCGTCATAGGTAAGGACCTGCCCACCTTTGAGCAATTATTTCAATTGCCCTATACCCGGCAAGTAGTGGACGAGATTCTTCGCCTCTACCCTTCTGCTTGGGCCATTGGCCGTACCGTGCTAGAACCTATCACCTTGGGCGGTTTCCAGATTCCCTCTGGGGTAGACCTAGTACTCCCTATTTACCATGTGCACCGCCATCCGCAGTTTTGGGAAAACCCAGATCAATTTGACCCCGACCGGTTCTCCCCATCCAACGTCCAAGAGATCCACCCCAAAGCCTACCTGCCCTTTGGCTCCGGTCCACGCAAGTGCATTGGCAACCATTTCGCTATCATCGAAATGCTGCTCATCCTCACGGTCATTGCCCAGCGGCTCGACTTGGAGTTGCTCACCCAAGAGGTAAAAGGGCAAGCCTCACTTACCTACCGACCTATCACCGACATAAAGGTAAAAGTGACCCCACGGCCCTCCTAGCCTGCTTCGGTTGAATCGTAGGGTTGCCCCCTCCTTCCGTGGTGGGACCACTCTAAGTGGTCTTACCACTAAACCGTAAATGAGCAGATTGCAAAACCCATCCTAGGCAGGATCCCACCGTGTAGTCTCAACCTCAGGCCTCTACCACCACCTTACCTACAGTAGCTCCAGTAGAAAACAGCCGCACGGCTTCATGCAACTGCTCAAAGGGAAAGGTGGTGGTAGAGGTCTGAAGCGGAGCCTAAGCGGCGCGACCCTGCCAAGGATGAATTTTGTAATCTGCTCATTTTCGGTTTAGTGGTAAGACCACTTAGAGTGGTCCCACCACGGAAGGAGGGGGCCGACCGCTTTCTTCATGGTGCAGAAAGCGGGCTGCGCGGCCCGGTCGGATCCCTGCAAGGGGGA
>JBCBHI010000357.1:0-5553 GCA_038525885.1 Bacteroidota bacterium | reverse complement strand
CCAGGCCGTTGTGGGCGATGACCAATCGGCCTGGCGCAGCCCTTCTCCGCCGAAGTGTAGCCCAACCCCATTTCGGACCGAACGGTACATTTCCAGTGGTACAGCCAAGGCATGGAATCCGAGATAGAGGTAACCGTTGGCGACCTTCGCGGCGCTACCCTCTACACCACCACCCTGGACTACACCACCCGCGGCCTCGCCCAATCCATCAAGCTCCCCGAGCATTTGGATACGGGACTCTACCTCCACCAAACACACAAAGCGAGCAAGGGCAGGGCATCAGGTTGGTGGTGGAGCGTTTGGCTCGTTACTTTCATAACGGGAAGGATACCCTCCGGAGTCCGTTGGAGTAGGTGAACCCCGTCGAGTGTCCATGGTTCACCTGTTCCTCCTAGTGTATTGCCGTCGCATCCCCTTTTCTTCTTGGTCGCCTTGGGTGTTTTGCGGGCTATAGCCGATGAGAACCCATAAGCAGAAAAGCGGGAGGTAGTATTTCATGGAAATGGAAGCGTAGGATTACGAGTACGTTCCACCGTTTTACCCTTCTGGGTGGGCGGGTTATACGCCAAGTTGCGCCAAAAGGCCACAGGGCTATCGGGTTTGACAACCTGGGTGCGCAAAAATTGGTCATCTACCGTGTTCAAAATCCTCTAAGAATGTACTTTGCTATACGAACTCAGAACCACTATGAACAGAGAACCCAAACGAAATCATAAAGCTGTATTTGCACTATCACTTTTCATCGTAGCCGTTAGTATCGGTTGTAGTTCTAAAAAACCGGACCGCGCGGAAGAGACGTCGAATGCAAATGAGTCCCTGAAAGCGGCTTTGACCTTTTACGCTTCTTTCGATCATGGAACCGAGGCTGATTTCGCTCTGGGGGACAAAAAGCTGTATACCTCTCCGATAAAATCCATCGATTCAGCGAAAGTAGGATTGCACAAACCTGACATCAGCATCGCGGTAAATCAAGGGCGCTATGGCGATGGTCTGTTGTTTACAGAAAGAAGTTCGGGATATATCCTTTACCGAAGCGAAAAGAACATTACGTACGCCACCGATGACTGGAGCGGCGGCATATCCTTTTGGTTGAGTCTTGATCCGGCCACTGACCTGAAACCCGGCTATTGCGACCCGATTCAAATCACCGACGCCAGTTATAACGATGCCGCGTTTTGGGTAGACTTTACCAAAGAAAACCCGCGTGATTTCCGTTTGGGTGTCATCGGAGACCGAGAGGTTTGGAATCCTACCCCCGAAGGTCCTGATAATGAAAATCCAATTTTTATTGAACAGTTGCCCGTGGTGAAAGAACCGCCCTTTGCCAAGGATGAGTGGACGCACGTCTTCATCAACTTTTCACACCTAAATACGGAGAACGGTGAAGCGCAACTTTATCTGAACGGAGAATGGGTGGGCACCCGATCCCACATTACGGATCCGTTCACCTGGGAGTATGAAAAATCCAATATCATGTTAGGCCTGGGGTATATTGGACTCATGGATGAAGTGTCTATGTATAACCGAAACTTGACTGCGAAGGAGATCAAAACACTTTATCTGTTCAAGGATGGGGTGCAGGAATTGCTATAAATAGCGCAATCAGAGATTCCTGGCCACCAGATTAGCGCCGCGAAAATGATAAACAGGCGGGCCGAGAACTTATAGGGTTTGGCTCCTTCGGTGGGTGCTTCTCTAGTCCTTTTTATGAGGCTAGTGCTCTTAAACAACCATACTATCTAGCTTGGCTATGCAGGTGCCATCGTTGATGGTGATGAATACTGGATCATTTGTGGCGAGTAGCTTGTTCAGGGCCTTGTCGAGCACCTGGATGCAGACCTCTACCTCCTCCACCCCCCCAAGGGGACCCAATGCAAGCCATCATTTTGTGGCGGAGCCTTTGACCCAACCGCAGGACAAGGTTGGGTCAAAAGCACCGCCTGCGTTCTAGGTTTCTTTCATAGCGTGAACGATAACGGGGCCGTATCAAAAGCCAGGCGTAAAATTGAGATGCCAATTTTTGTTTGGCGCCAATAAATCCTTTCCCTCATCAGGGAAAGGTGGCCGGAGGCCGGAAAGGGTTTTTATTTATCGGAAGCCCCAAATTAGCGCGCTAGAGACGTTTTTCTTGCCGCTGGTCGAGTAGACCCGGGGAATTTCACCCCGAGCTTCTCTCAGAACCGTACGTGACAGTCTCCCGTCATACGGCTCTTGCAGCACGATGAACGACAAATACAACTAGCCCTTCACCTGAGACCTTCCCGTTCCTCTTCCTCTATTGAGTTGGGATTGGGACGGTGCGTGCACTGCTCAGGCCCTTCGCTCCACTTCCATTACAGAAGCTTCTTCACTACTACGGCCTGATCCGCAATCTGCCAGAGCTTTGGTAATCGTCTTGTGAGCTTTCACCCCTTGAGGTTTCCCTTTTGCATCTCTGACAGACAGTCATCTGTTCCATAACAAAGCCTGAATGAAGTTCATGCCTCTCTATGCCGGCTGCCGCACACCCATAATCAGGTAAATAGTGTGCTCGTCCCATACGACGACCCAGCGTATGGTTTTGACAACAAGTGGGTCGTTCTCGACACTTCACAGAAGGTTTACTTTCGTTCATCTCCTTTCATTCACACCTGACGAATCCATATCCGCCTTTTCCTACTTCCGCTCAACACCTCCCTGTCGCCAGGTCAGCACCGATAGGTGGTTTGCTGGATCCTCCTGAAAGGTTCCCAGCGAGGGGCCTACCCTCATCTTTGTTACAGTTAAACAGCTCACACGGGTCGCGCTCGACAAGGATTTATTGGCGACAAACAAAAATTGGCATCTCAATTTTACGCTTGGCTTTTGGTACGGCCCCGTCTGGGGTTTCGGCATTACCCGCGATCCCTACTTACTTATGAGACTCCTTGACCATTGGGCATAAAAAAACCGGGATTATAGAATCCCGGCTTTTTTCAGGTACAAGTATTAAGAAATTAAACCCACATAAAGAATTAATTCAAATATCGGTTAGCGCTAAATACGAGTGATTTACGAACCATCACTTCCTCATAACGCTCAAAGTTTTCTTGCTCAGTTTCCAAAGTTCTTTCTATCTGCTTCAGGTGCGCCTTAGCTTGGGCTATGGCTTTGCCCAATTTAGAATTTATCTTTTCAAAACGCTCTGCCTGGCTTAATAATTCTTCCATAAGGTTTACCGCTTATCGGTCTGGTCTCTGATCCTTTGTACGTTTCAAACATAGCCAACCGTTGTGTGCGAAACCGTCGTTTTCGATGAAAAGGTAATCACCTTCGCCCAGCGTGCAAATACCGTCGTACCAACGGTACATTGCATTGTTAGGGCTGCAAGTCTAAATCAAACGGAGGTAACTTCCAAGACTTCGCAGACTTGCACCATAGGACTGTAGAAGGGCCGCAAAAGCGGGTTGGTCTTCGTGGCCTTCGCACTCAATAAAGAACCAATAGCGGAACCCCCGGCCTTCGCGAGCAGGGCGGCTTTCTATCTTGGTCAGGTTGATCTCCGCTTCGCGGAAATGGTCCAGCAAGGTAGCCAGGCTACCGGGGTCATCGGCCACGTAAGCAATCACCGAGGTTTTGTCGGCACCGCTGGGCTGATTCGTGAAGTGGCGGCTTAGAATAAGGAAGCGGGTCTGGTTCTCGTCTGAGTCCTCTACGTTGTGAAACAAGATGGGCAACTGGTGCAGCCGCGCCGCCATGGTAGAGCACAGGGCCGCTGCGGTAGGGTCTGCCGCCGCCAGGCGGGCTGCCTCGCTGGTAGAGCTTACGGACACCAGGCGAGCATCTTCGCCAAAGTAATCCCGGATGAATTTACGGCACTGCCGAAATCCCAGGTCGCGGCTGTAGAGGGTTTTCACGGCGTGCACCTCATCGGCCAGGGTAGCAAAGCCAAAGTGGATGGCCATGGGTACTTCCGCCGCTATTTTTATGTCAAATTCCTCTAGGTAGTCTAGCGTTTCCACTACGTCCCCGGCCTGATTGTTCTCTATGGGTACCACCCCAAACCGCACACGCTCGCTGGCCACGCTCTCAAATACGGACCGGATGGAGGTAAGCCCGATGTACTCGCTCATGGCCCCAAAGCGGCTTTCGGCAGCCTGATGGGTAAAGCTGCCCTCCGGGCCCAGGTAGGCCACCCGCTCGGGCAGCTCAATGTTGCGCGATACGGCAAAGATCTCCAGGAAGATGGCCTCGATGGCCGGGCGGGAAAGCAACCCCTTGCTTTGGGCATACAGCCGGTCCACGATGGCCTTCTCCCGCTCGGGCCGGTACACGATGGCGCGGTTCTGCTTTTTCAACTCGCCTACTTGCTTTACCACCTCCATTCGTTGGGTCAGCAATTGCAATACTTGATCGTCCAGCGAGTCTATTTGTTTACGAAGATCATCCAGGGTCATACCAAAAATTTTGGGGCTGCGATTAAACCGTCGCCAAAGTGGGACATCTAACCGAAGAATGCCACACCAACATACCCAAATTTGGAGTTTGGGCGCCATCTCAGCTCCGCAATCGTATTAGTTAACTGTAGTAACCCTACAAAAAAGAGTACCCATGAGTAACAAACATGTAGTATCCCGTTGGGCCGCTGCCGTGGCAGTAGCAGGCCTGATTACCTTTTCGGCTTGTGACCAAGCCGTAGAAATGGAAAGTCAGTCAACTGATGAAGAAACCGCCCTGGACGAAGCGGCGGTGGAGTCTGAGGTGGAGGAGCTGTTTCGCAACAGCCAGGAAGCTATGGACGTGACCTCAGAAGGAGGCCGACAGCTGGAGGAATCGTATTGTGCTACTCGCACGGTAGACCGCCAGAACCAAACCATCACGCTGGACTTTGGCACCGAGGGCTGCGTGGGTGCAGACGGCCGCACCCGCAGTGGGGTGATTGTGATCACCTATGAGGGCACCTTGATTCGGTCGCGACTGGCTGCCCGCACCATGACCTTCGATAACTATAAGGTAGAGGGCCGTACGGTATCCGGTTCGTTCAACATCTCTGGCGCCAGCCAGAATACAGACGGGCATTGGGAGTTTACCCGCACGGTTACGGATATGGTGATGACTTTTAGTGATGGCCGCACCTTCACGTATAGCAATACAAAAACTCTAACCTGGACGGAGGGTTTCGGAGATACGGAGTACTTCAACGATACCTTCGAAGTAACGGGTAGCGGCTCTGGGGTGAACCGAGAGGGTATGGCCTTCACAGTTTCTATCGACGAGCCCTTAGTACGCAAAACCGAATGCACGGGCAATTCGGGCCGCGGCTTCCCGGTAAGCGGGGTGAAGAGCTATTCTGCCACTTCGGACGGAGAAACCCGTTCGTTCTCGGTAGACTACGGAGACGGCACTTGTGACCGCACGGTAGAGGTCAGCTTTGCGGACGGCACCACCCGGACGGTAGAAGTAGATCGCTGATCTACCGTATGGCATCCACCAACACCCGGGAGTCGTAGTGCACTGCGACTCCTTTTTTGTGCCCGCCCTCTTGGAGGGTGGAGAGGAACTCTGGAAAGCTTACTTGATCCAAAAAAGGCTCTC
>JBCBHI010000356.1:0-5567 GCA_038525885.1 Bacteroidota bacterium | reverse complement strand
TTTGCATTTTTCAAGGAAACCCAATTTATCAACCCTTATTTAACCCAACCTCAAAACATTCTTTCAGAATCCCAAAACGTCCCCCATGATCCCCCAGAATCCACATAAGGCATAGGCACTAACATTCTCATTCGATTCGAAAATCGAATAAAAAACCGCTTCCAGCGAATATCAACTACCTCCTTACGCCTACCAAAGACCGGATTTTTCATACCAATTGTACCAATGCACCCCTCTACCTTCGTGTCAACGAACAAACAAAAACACATTAATACAATCAGAAATGAAAAAGGTATTTTTCTTAGCATTACTCGCAATCTCAGCTTTGTCAGTAGAATCTCAAGCACAGATTTTGAATCCACCAACCAGCGGCGGAACAACTGACGCTTGTGGCTTAACGTACCAGCAAGGTTACAACGTAGGTCGTAGCTTGGGCCAGTCCGAAACCTACCACCGAGAAAACATCAACCTGGATAACGCTACATTGCGTGATTTCTCCACCTGCTCTTTGTACCGCATTGGGGTGATTGAAGGCTACATGCTGTACCGTCACGAGGCTGAGGCTATCGACCCCGTAGACACCAGCTGTTTCGAAGGTACTCGTCCCGGCTCATGCGGTCCTGCAGTGGGTGAAGATCCTGACCAATAAGCACATAAGCGTAGCCCGCGGCTACACAATGGGAGGGAGAAAACCTCCCTCGCCTAAAATGAAGAAGGTTGCCCAGCAATGGACAACCTTCTTCTCTTTTCAAGGAGCTTTAGCCTAAACTAGGCTGCAGATTACTCCATGCCCGAAGGAATTCCAACGCCCGGATGTAAACAAACCCGGATAGCTGGAAGATAAAGCCGCTGTCAGACCCGGCAAACAAATTCGTTACCGAGATACCTTAATCGCCTGCCAGATGTCCCCGGCAAGATCCTCTATATGCTCCAAACCTACCGAGATGCGAATGAGCCCGGGAGGAATCCCCGCCGCCAGCCGTTCTTCTTCCGTCAGCTTGGCGTGGGTAGTACTTGCCGGGTGCGAGGCAATGGTCCGGGAATCTCCCAGATTGGCGGTAAGGCTACATACCTGCAAGGCATCCAAAAACCGGCGACCGCGAGCCACGCCACCATCCAACTCAAAAGAAACAATACCGCCACCTGCACGCATCTGCCTTCTGGCTACCTCCATTTGCGGATGACTTTTGAGGAAAGGGTAGCGCACCTGCTTCACATCCGGGTGCGATTCTAGTCGTTGGGCCAGCGTAAGAGCATTGCTACAATGCCGATCCATTCGCACATGCAAAGTCTCCAAACTCTTGCTCAGCACCCAGGCATTGAAAGGTGACATGGAAGGCCCGGTCCGACGGACAAAAGTGAAAATAGGCTTAATCAATTCGGCTTTGCCGACCACACCCCCACCCAATACACGGCCTTGCCCGTCAATCCACTTAGTAGCCGAATGAATCACCAGGTCTGCCCCAAAGTCGATGGGCTTTTGCAGGTAAGGTGTGGCAAAGCAGTTGTCCACCACATATATCAATTGGTGTCGGGTGCAGAAATCACGCAGCCAGGCCAAGTCCAGCACCTCTACTCCTGGGTTGGAAGGAGTTTCTACGTATAGCAGCTTGGTTTCGGGTTTTACCAGTGCCTCCCAGCTTTCGGGGTCATTCACATCCCCATACGTGGTCGTAATCCCGTATTCGGGCAGCGTCTGCATCAGTACGTTGTGCGTACTACCAAATACCGCCCGGCTACTCAGCATATGATCCCCTTGCTTGAGGTGCGCCATAAAGGTGCTAAACACGGCCGCCATGCCCGTAGCGGTGGCCACCCCCGCCTCTGCGCCTTCTAGCAAGCAGAGCTTATCTACAAACTCCTGCAAGTTGGGATTGGAAAAGCGGCTGTAGATATTACGTTGCTTCTCATCGGCAAAGGTGGCCCGCATTTCTTCCGCATCTTCGAACACAAAGCTGCTGGTCAGGAACATGGGCACGCTGTGCTCATCGTACTGCGAACGGTCCGCTTGGGTGCGGATGGCCTGGGTCTCAAAACGTAGCTCTTCCATGGGCGGGTGATTTTAAGCGCGCTAAGGTACAACTCGGATTAGAAATCCTCTACCCATAGAATGCCCTTCCTACTCCATAGCCTCCGCCTAATAAACTAAGGCTTTTGAGAACTGAGGTTTGCCTAATATTAGGCACTGCAGAACAACCTTTTTAATGAATAAAGCACACTCCCTAAATAAGTATGTTTTCAAGCCAACTTGATGATCGGCTAGTTTTCGCAACAAGATTGCATTTACCTTTATTACACCACAAACAAAGCCAAGGATGAAGAAACTACTTTTTATTGCGGGTGTCGTGCTTTTGGGTGCGTGCCAGTCAGAACAAACGGAGACGCAAACCTCAGGCAACCCATTTTTTCAGGAATGGGATACCCCATTTGGTGTTCCCCCCTTTGATCAAATAAAGAATGAACACTACATGCCAGCTTTTGAAAAGGGCGTGGAAGAAAACTTGGCTGAAATTGATGCCATTGTCAACAACCCGGAAGAGCCCACGTTTGCCAATACGCTCGAAGAATTAGAGCGTACTGGGAAGCTACTCAGCAAAGTACAGGGTGTATTCTATAACCTGGTTAGTTCCAATACCAATCCTAAGTTGCAAGAACTACAACGCGATTTAAGCCCCCTGATGTCAGCTCATTACGACAAAATAGCGCTGAACGAAGGGCTTTTCGAGCGCGTGGAAAAAGTTTGGCAAGCGCGTGAAAGCCTTGACCTAAGCAGCGAACAACGTAAACTTTTAGAGGACACACGTAAATCCTTCGTAAGAAGCGGGGCGCTACTAAACGAAGAACAAAAAGCGCAAATCACGGAAATCAATGCCCAGATTTCTGAGCTTACTACCGCCTTTGGTCAGAACTTGCTGGCCGAAACCAATGGCTTTGAAATCATTCTGGAGGAAGGGGACTTAGAAGGTCTGTCCGACGGGATAATCGCCGCCGCTGCCAATGCAGCAGAGCAAAAAAAGGAAGATGCGACCACGGAGGAAGAACAATTAAAATACGAAGGCAAATATGTTTTCACGCCCCACCGCAGCAGCATGTATCCTTTCCTGACGGAGTCCAACCGTCGCGATTTGCGCGAGCAGCTGTACACCGCTTATGTGCAGCGCGGTGACAATGACAACGGAACCGATAATAAGGAAGTAGCCGCCAGAATAGCCAAACTGAGGGCAGAGCGTGCCCAACTGATGGGATACGAAACGCATGCTCACTTTGTGCTGGAAGAGCGGATGCTGAAAACTCCGGATGAAGTGTATGATTTGCTAATGCAACTTTGGAAACCCGCTTTGGAAAGAGCCCAAGTAGAAGTAGCCGACATGCAGGCTGTAGTGGATGCGGAAGGTGGTGACTTCAAAATAGCCGCTTGGGACTGGTGGCAGTATGCGGAGAAGGTTCGTAAAGCTAAATATGATTTGGACGAGGCAGCCCTGAAACCCTACCTATCCCTAGATAACGTACTCAACGGGGTGTTTGCCACCACCAACAAACTCTGGGGCCTCACCTTTACGGAACAATTCGATATCAATGTGTATCACCCGGATGCTCGTGTTTGGGAAGTGAAGGACAAAGACGGTAGCCACCTGGGCATTTTCATCGGCGATTACTTCACGCGTTCCAACAAACGCGGGGGCGCTTGGATGAGCAGTTTCAAAGGGCAATCTAACCTGGATGAACGTGAACGTCCTATAGTCGTGAATGTGTGCAATTTCCCTGCCCCAGTAGGAGACGATCCCGCGCTGCTCAGCTTTGAAAACGTGGTTACCCTATTCCACGAATTTGGCCACGCCATGCACGGCATTTTAACCAATGTTACCTACGGTAGTATGTCGGGCACCTCGGGCCCACGGGATTTTACCGAGTTCCCTGCACAAATTCTGGAACACTGGGCTAGCGAACCAGAAATCCTAAAATCTTTCGCCACACACTACCAAACTGGTGAAGTAATTCCCGATGAGTTGATCGACAAACTGTTGAAAGCCTCTAAGTTCAATCAGGGTTTTGCGAATACGGAATATCTGGCCGCCTCCTTGCTGGACATGGATTGGCACACCATTACCGCCGATGAAGAACTCAAAGACGCAGATGCCTTTGAACAAGCTTCTCTAACTAAAATTGGCTTGATTGGCGAAATCGCCCCACGGTACCGTAGCACCTACTTCTCCCACATTTTTGCGGGTGGCTATGCTTCTGGCTACTACAGCTACGTGCACTCTGCTGTGCTCGATTCTGACGGTTTTGAAGCCTTCAAAGAGACCGGAGATGTATTTGATCCTGAGCTTGCGGCCAAGCTAAGAACGCACGTGTATGAAAAAGGCTCCACTGAAGAGGCTATGGAGCTGTATAAACAATTCCGGGGCAGGCAACCCTCGATCGACGCATTGCTGAAAGTGAGAGGTTTGGACGGTTCTAGCGACTAAGCCAACTAAAAGCAATGATAAAGAATCGGCTCGGAATTCCGAGCCGATTTTGTGTTAGGTTATGTCTGCTACCCAGCATAAACTCTGTAGCCATGGCATTTACCCGGTTATCCTAATCGTATGAGGCTTCTTCTCCCCTTTGTTTTTCTATTCTGCCTTTTTGCAAGCGTTACCGCGCATTCTCACCCGCTAGACGAATTTGTGATTCTAGATATAGAGCAAGGGGAGCTCGACCTTCAGGACCAAGAAGTAACGGCAGAATACGAGGCTGCCCTGAAACGCCAACGCCAGCGACGACTAGCCGCCATGACCTGGCAGGCACGGTTCCGGCTATTTACCCAGGCCGGTATTGAGCATATCATTCCTAAAGGCCTGGATCATATACTATTCGTACTTGGTTTATTCTTTTCCAGCCTAATTTTTGGGTCATTGCTTCGGCAAGTAACCGCCTTTACCCTAGCACACACCATCACCTTAGCACTGGCGGCCTTAGGCGTGGTCCAGGCTCCCGTCGCCATCGTAGAACCCCTGATCGCCCTTTCTATCGTCTGGATAGCCGTGGAGAATTGTTACTTCAAACAAACCAACAAATGGCGACCGGCCATTGTATTTGGGTTCGGTTTGCTACACGGTTTGGGCTTTGCCACGGTGCTATATGCCTATGGCCTACCCAAAGACAATTTTGTCCCCTCCCTACTGGCCTTTAATATCGGCGTGGAACTGGGGCAGTTGTTGGTTTTGCTAGGTGCCGCGGCCTTGTTCTGGTTTGTCCGAAACAAAAGCTGGTATCGGCAGTGGGTGCAAATACCCGCTTCCCTCATGATTGCCCTGGTAGGCCTGTTTTGGTTTATTGAGCGGGTATTCTTGTGAAGAGTCCTATCCCCCCTTGTTGAAAACACTATTCCTTGGTCATACGGAGTAATAAGACTTGGGTGCCAAGTCAACAAAGTGGAACGCCGACCCGGCGAGATGACGCAGTAAAGGGCTTGCACGGGGCCGGACCGCGCCGCGTAGGTCGGTATTTTCACAATTCAGATACCCGTCGGATTTCTATGATAAAAACAAGGGCTTACGCATAAGAATATCAATATTCTTATG
>JBCBHI010000355.1:0-5573 GCA_038525885.1 Bacteroidota bacterium | reverse complement strand
TATTTGGGTACCTTGGTAAGAAAGGGAAACAGGCGCATATCGGGATTATTTCTTCGTTGTATGGTTATATACGGAAAAGTAGAAAAACCGCTGCCACTACCTTCCTCTTTACATTACCTAGCTGAGCTGCGGGGGGTCCGTAGTGCGCAAATCTAATCGGTAACCATAGGAATCAAAAACCGTAGGATGATGAAAAAAGTTTGGCTAGGGCTCAGTTTGGGGCTTGTTGCCTTGTCCATATTGGCGGCACGGCCTGCCACCAAAAACCCTATTCCCGCTACAGAAGCTTCTCGCAAATGGGTTGATAGTGTCTACCGGAAACTGAATGAGACTGAGCGGATTGGGCAGCTATTTATGGTAGCGGCCTATTCTAACCGAGACCAAGACCATCTGGACAAACTCACGGATCTGGTGGAAAACCATCACATAGGGGGGCTCATCTTCTTCCAGGGCGGCCCTGGGCGGCAAGTCAGCATGATCAATCATCTACAGAAAGCGGCCAGGGTGCCTCTGATGATCGGTATAGATGGAGAATGGGGCCTGGGCATGCGGCTAGACAGTACCTTGAGCTTTCCCAAGCAGATGACCCTGGGCGCCATCCAAGACGACCGATACATATATTATATGGGTCAGGAAATAGCCAGACAGGCCAAGCTGGTGGGAGTGCACGTCAACTTCGCTCCCGTAGTAGATATCAATAGCAATCCGGATAACCCCGTGATTGGGTACCGTTCTTTTGGTGAAGATAAGGAGAAGGTAGCCCAAAAGGGGATTGCCTATATGCAAGGCATGCAGTCTGCTGGCGTGATGGCCAACGCCAAGCATTTTCCCGGTCACGGTGACACGGGGTCGGACTCGCACCTTACCCTGCCGGTGATTACCCATGACAAAAACCGGATTGAAGAAACTGAGCTATATCCATTTCGTCGGTTGATGGACGAAGGCCTCATGAGTACCATGGTGGCGCACATTCATATGCCGGCCTATGATGCTACCCCCAACCGGGCTACCACGCTGAGCCCCGCGGTGGTAAATGGGCTGTTAAAAGATGATATGGGTTTTGAAGGCTTGGTGTTCACCGATGCACTCAATATGCAGGGGGTAGCCAAGTTTTTCGGGCCGGGCGAGGTAGATCTGCAAGCTTTGCTGGCCGGTAATGACGTGCTGTTGTTTGCGGAAGACGTACCTAAGGCGGTTGAGAAAATCCGGGCGGCCATCAAAAGCGGTGACCTGAAGAAGAGTGACCTGGAACAGCGGGTAAAAAGAATACTGGCCGCCAAGTACTGGGCCGGGCTAAAGCGGTACCGCCCTCTGAAGCTGGAAGGCTTACAAGACAGCCTGCATACAGCGGAAGCCCTACTGATACAGCAAAGGTTGTATGAAGAGGCGATTACGGTGGTGCGGAACCGCAGAGACCTCTTACCCATCCAAGTGCTGGATACTACCTCCTTTGCCTCGATTACGTTAGGCCAAGGCCCCAACACTTTTCAGCGTTACCTGGATAAGTATGCAGATTTTGCACACTACCAATTGCCCAATACACCCGCAAGCGCTGAAGATTATAGCACCATGCTCACCCGCCTGTCGCAATACGAACATGTAATTGTGGGCATGCATGACCTAAGCAACCGCCCCAGCAAGGATTTTGGCGTGAAGAAGGAAGACTATCTGTTTCTAGAGACCCTGAAACAGGCCACCAATGTCACCTTAGTATACTTTGGAAATCCTTATGGTCTTAAGTACTTCGATAACTTCAGCACCATAATATGTACCTATGAGGACAACGAGATCACTCAAAAGATAGCCCCGCAGGTGCTCTTCGGGGCATTGAAAGCTAAGGGGCGTTTGCCGGTAACGGTCTCAGACCGACTGCCAGAAGGCTTGGGTGAGGATACCTACCGTTTGGGTCGGTTATTTTACAGCCTTCCCGAAGATGTAGGCATGGATTCGCAAATTTTGGGGCAAATTGATGGCTTGGCCCAATTGGCTTTGGACATCAAAGCAGCCCCGGGCATGCAGATATTGGTGGCTAGAAAGGGGGCTATCGTATACGAAAAGAATTTTGGCTACCTAACCTATGAACAGGATCGGCCCGTAACGGACCGAACTATTTATGATTTGGCCTCCATTACGAAGGCCGCTGCCACCTTGCAAAGTGTAATGTTCCTGGAAGACCGGGATATCATTGATCTAAAAAAAAAGGCCTCCCAGTATCTATCGGATTTGAACGATACTAATAAGGAGAACCTCATTCTGGAGGACGTGCTGTTGCATCAGGCAGGTCTTACCCCTTGGATTCCCCACTGGAAGCGGACTCAAGATTTTTTTAGCCCCGACGACGGTTTATACAGTATATATCCGGCGGGCGACTTTACGCGTCAGCTTACCTCCGAACTTTACGTATCCGAAGCTTTAGAAGACTCAGTTTGGAAATGGACCCTGGATTCTTCTCTGCGGCCGTCCCCTGGGCGTGGTAAGAAATATGGATACCGCTATTCTGATCTGGGTTTTTACATCTTGCATGAATTGGTAGAAGAGCAAGCCCGGCAGCCGATGGACGTATTTTTGGAGCAGAACTTTTACAAACCTCTTGGGTTAGGTACCATGGGGTACTTACCGCTCTGTCGTTTTCCTGCCGAACGGATCGCTCCTACGGAAGATGACAACTACTTTCGGAACGAGTTGATCATTGGGCGTGTTCATGACCAAGGTGCCGCTATGTACGGCGGGGTGGCAGGCCATGCAGGCTTATTTAGCAATGCCCACGACTTAGCAGTGCTTATGCAGATGAACCTGCAAGAGGGGTACTACGGTGGTACCCGTTATTTTCGGCCCGGATTGGTGGGAAAGTTTTCTGAGCGTAAGGCCGAAGAGAATGATAATCGCCGTGGATGGGGATGGGACAAGCCGGCAATTCCTGGCGATCCTACGCCCACCGGAGAGTTAGTACCGGTAGAGGTGTATGGTCATACAGGATTTACAGGCACAGCCGCATGGGTAGACCCTAAATATGAGATTGTGTACATTTTCTTGTCGAATAGGGTGCACCCTTCGGCAGATAATCGCAAACTCATTTCGTACAACATTCGTACACGCATTCAAGACGTAATTTATGCGTCGTTGGCAGACTATGAGCCAGCGGCCGAGCCCGAAGAGCCAAAATGAAAATTGGAATCGTTTGCTACCCTACCTATGGGGGTAGTGGTGTAGTTGCCACTGAACTAGGAAAAGCCCTGGCCAAACAGGGTCATGAAATTCACTTCATTACCTATAGCCAGCCTACCCGTCTGGATTTTTTTAGCGAGAACCTGTACTACCATGAGGTAGACATTCGCTCCTATCCTTTGTTTCAGTACCCACCCTATGAACTGGCACTGGCCAGTAAAATGGTGGACGTGGTAACCCACGAGAAGCTGGACTTGCTACATGTGCATTATGCCATTCCCCACGCTTCGGCCGCATTCATGGCCAAGCAAATATTGAAAGCCAAGGGGTATGAGATTCCGGTGATTACCACCCTGCACGGCACGGATATTACCCTGGTAGGTAAGGACCCTTCATATGAACCAGTGGTGGCCTTCTCCATCAACCAATCCGACGGGGTTACGGCGGTATCTGAATCACTCAAACAGGATACCATCAGCCATTTTGATATCACCAACCATATTGAGGTGGTGCCCAACTTTATTGACCTGGCTCGCTTTCAGCGGCAAAAGAAGGACCACTTCAAAAAGGCTATTGCCCCTGACGGAGAAAGATTGATCATTCACACCTCCAACTTCCGCAAGGTGAAGCGGATCGAGGATGTGATGTACATCTTTGATCGCTTGAGAAAAGAGGTACCCAGTAAGCTCCTGTTGATTGGTGATGGACCCGAGCGGACCAAGATTGAGAATATGTGCCGGGAACTGGGTACCTGCAACGACGTACGGTTCTTGGGTAAACTAGATGTGATTGAGGAAGTCCTGAGTGTGGGTGATCTCTTCCTGATGCCCTCCGAGAAGGAAAGCTTTGGCTTGGCAGCCTTGGAGGCCATGGCCTGTGAGGTGCCCGTGGTGTCTTCCAATACCGGAGGTTTGCCAGAGCTCAATCTAGACGGAGTAAGCGGCTATACTTCCAACGTGGGGGATATAGAAGATATGACCAATAAATCCCTGGCGATATTACAGCCAGAAAACCTGGAGAAGTTTAAGCAAGGCGCATTTAAAGTAGCCAAGCGCTTCGATATCTATAATATAGTGCCAGAGTATGAAGCGTACTATGAGCGGGTCATCTTCGAAGTGAAGGGCGCTGCCCTGGCATAATTGGAATATCTGCCGGGTCGTCTCATTTTTGCAGGATGACCTGGCCCAACACTTCCCGTGACCTTTGGCAATTACTTACTGACCAGCTATCAGCTACACGTTCTCACGATGAGGCCAAGACTGAAGCCTATTGGATTCTGGAACACTTCTACGGAGTGGGGTTAGTAGATACCCTGATCAACAAACCGATTGAAAACCCTGAAGCAGCACCCTTGCCAGAGGTGCTCCAGCGTTTGGCTCAGCACGAGCCCATTCAATATGTGTTAGGCAATGCCTGGTTTTGCGGCCACCAATTCCGAGTAGGGCCAGGCGTATTAATCCCCCGCCCTGAGACCGAAGAGTTGGTAGAATGGGTCCAGACCACCTTGGACCGGCCCCAGGCACAGGTATTAGACGTGGGCACGGGCAGCGGTTGTATCCCTATTAGCTTAAAGCTGAGACAGCCTGCATGGCAGGTAACAGGCCTCGACGTTTCGCCGGAGGCCTTGGCTATCGCCCGAGAGAATGGGCGTACCCTTTCTGCTGAGGTGCAATGGCTAGAGTTAGATATTCTTCAAGCCGCTCCCACCACCTCCCAGTTAGACGCGTTGGTGAGCAACCCTCCTTATGTACGTGTATCAGAAATGGAGCAAATGCAGGCTAACGTCTTGGACTATGAGCCCTCGCGTGCCCTTTTTGTAAACGACAGTGCCCCTCTCCTTTTCTATCAACGTCTGGCCTTTCTGGGCCCTACCCTATTGAAGCCAGGGGGTTGGCTCTTAGTAGAGATCAACGAGGCCTTGGGAGAGGAAACCGCAGCTTTATTCAAAGAGCGTGGATATCAGCAGGTAGAGGTGAAGAAGGATCTACAAGGGAAAGACCGGATGATTCGGGCGCAATGGGTATAGACCCAGTCATCCCTACATTGTCACAATTTACTGGCCAAATTGTATGTTTTTAAGGTAACCCCTATAAACGTGTCTGTTTCTTCTTGAATCTTACATCCCTTTTTCCCGGTTTCTGACCAAAGTCTCACTTTTAATTCTTTATAAATCCATGGAACCCAGTTTTGTCTGGTTTCGATGAACAATCGGTTTTATTCGATCAATGAAATTGCCTTTTATTTGGGCAGTATTGGTAAGCTATTCTTCCTCAAAACTTCTTCTTTTTAGCTAAAAACCCCTTGAAATTATACCATAAATAGGTGTAACCACCCTATTTAATTGCCGTTGTTCGAGAAAAGGCATTACCGCTATTCTTTCACTCATTCGTTGGCCGAGTAATTAATAG
>JBCBHI010000354.1:0-5576 GCA_038525885.1 Bacteroidota bacterium | reverse complement strand
TATCTGGGAGCTAAAACCACACTATCATTTTGTCTTGCCATTTAGTCCCAGATAGGATAATTGCCTTGAAAGAATACCTTCTCAAGGTAGGGGATCAAACTCAAAAGGATAGATAGAGCCCCGGCTCTACTGCTCCTGTAGTAAAGAAGCTCCCGGAGGGAGCGAAAGACATTAACCCTGGATGTGAATCCAGGGGATAGTGAAGTGAAGAGAAAAGGAGTCCTCGGAGAGGACGGAACCATGAGTTGTGAAGGATCCGAGTGAGGGATGGCAGCGGATACCCCACAGGCCTTCAGCCTACGGAGCGGTAGCGGAGTAGGGGAGGCCGAGGAGTAGCAGCGTACAGCCCGACCCCAAGTAGTTTTTCGGAGGGTACCGTAGAAAACTGCTTGGGGGCACTCCCAAAAGATTTACAAAGGCTTGAACTGCTCGAAGGCGTTGAGGCAGTCGTGGCAGTAGTGGATACTGCGGCAAAGCGTAGGACCGAAGGGGGTTTTCATTTCGGTATTGGTACTTCCACAGTGCGGGCAAGTGGCGTGTTCTATGATGTCGAGGTCAACAATAAGGTTGTGCTGCGGAGGCGGGGCCAAACCAAAGTCCTTGAGGGCTTTGCGACCTTGCTCACTGATCATATTACTGTTCCACTGGGTATCGAAAGATACCCGTACGTGGTAGTCGGCCACGCCGTGCTTTTCCAGCACTTCGCCGATTTCATTTTTCATATGATCGATTGCCGGACAGCCAGCAAAGGTAGGGGTCATATTTACCGTCACCTTGCCTTCTGCATCGTGATCGATGCCCGTGATAACGCCCAGGTCATTGAGAGAAAGTACGGGAATCTCAGGGTCCTTCACTTCCTCTAGCCAGCCCCTTATTTCTTCAGTTGGTACCATAGTATTGACGAATGACAATTGACGAATGAACATTCCAATCGTCATTCGTCAATTGTAAATCCAAAATTGGAATTACCACTCAGCAGTAGGGTCGAGGCGGAACACCTCGCTCATTTCCTCTACCAGGGGTTGCAGATGCTCCGTGTGAGTGCCGTAGCGGCCACCGTACACGGGTGTCAGGCTATCCCAAGCGGGTAGCGTTAGCTCAGTTTGGGCTAGTACCTTTTCTATGGCGGCTTGCCAGGCGGTTTGCAAAGCAGCTTCCCCAGGGTATATACCCTCGGCGATTAGCTCCTGCTCATACTTGCTAGGCTCAAATATGCCTAGGGCATAAGGTAGCGCCTCGTTGAGGCTGGTTTGCATGCGAGTTTTTGCCTCCTCTGTGCTCGTGCCCAATTGCTTAATCCAGGTGTCGGCGTGCATCACATGGTACTTCACCTCGCTTTTGAGCTTCTTGCTCAGGTTAGCTATGTCCGTGACGGGGCAGTTGGCCAGCGCAGAAAAGCGGATGTATTCGGCATGATCGAAAAGGAAATGCCGGATCAGGCTGAAGTCATACTCGCCGTTGGGCAGCTCCACGAATTGTGCATTATGAAACTGATCGGCATTGCGCATGAAAGCCACCGTGTCCGGGTCTTGCTCGCCCATTTGGTGCAGAATAGCATAAAACTGCTGAGCGTGGCCCACTTTGTCCTGCGCCATGCTAGAGAAGGCAATGTCCTCCTCAAGCAAGGGGCCCATGCCGGTCCACTCACTATTTCTATGTCCGAGAATCAACTGATCGTCGGCCATTTTATAGAGCAAATCTTTGATCGCTTCCTGATTCATAGTCCGTGGATTTTTAGGCCGTCTTGGTGGCGGCAAGTTCTTTCTTAAAGTTGGTCAGCTTATCGCCCGCTTTGTAGGCAATAGCATCACGGTATAGCTTTTCGCTGAGGGTATTCCAAAGGTCCTTATCCTCATCGTCTACAAACTGCATATCGGTAGACTTCACCAGCCAGATGCTCAATACAGGCTTGTTGGCATCGCCAAAAGCGATTTTGGCTTGGCGCAGGGCATCCTGATAGTCAGCCGCAGGTACTGAGCCTTGGTGTAGCACGTGGGCACCCCGGCGATACAAATGGAAAACCTCGTACCGATCGGCCTCCGCATGAGCCGGTTCGCCGTTCGCAATGGTATCGTAAATGCTCTGCTTGTTGTCCGTAATCTCGGTGGTTTTCACCGACCGGGTGGCGGCTACGCCCAAGGCTACACAGGTAAACCGACGACTATACTGTTCCTTACCGAAGAGAAAGGCCATGTCAATATTGGGAGCATGTACGCTACCCGCATGTTCGTAAGGCTTGTTGTCTTTGGGTACCAAAAACACTTCGAAGGTCTCGTGCTGATCTAGCTCCGCCTTTTGCGAAGCGGCACCATCGGCCGATATTCCCAAGCGGGTAACCCGAGGGTCGAGGGAGGTTAACGTTGCCATAAGTAAAAAGTATGGGTAGGCCCGCAGTATACTGCGAGCCTGATAATGAATAAAAGAGGAGAAGAAGAGGAATTACGCCAGGGGCGTCACGTAGGCAGACTTAGGCGAGTTGAGCGCTTCGCGTACCCAGCGGCCACGTGCCTCAGCGGTGCGCCGTACGGCCAGGCGTTCTGCATTACAGGGGCCGTCGCCATTAATTACTCGCTTAAACTCTTCCCAATCGGGCTCAGTGTATTCCCACATTCCTGTTTCCTGGTTTTTGCGCAGGTTAGGATCAGGAATGGTGAGGCCTAGTTCCCAAATTTTGGGTACGTACATATCCAGAAACTGCTGACGGTTTTGGTCATTGGTGGCCATTTTTACCTTCCAGCGTACCAATATCTCCGTGTGCTGGCTCATCTTATCGGGAGGGCCAAAGAAGTGCATCAGCGGGGTCCACCAGCGGTTGAGTGCCTCCTGGATCATCTTGCGCTGAATTTTGGAGCCCGATGCCATATGAATCACACAGTGGTGACCAAACTTGAGGTGGAAAGCCTCTTCCTTACAAATGCGGTCGAGCGCGCGGGAGTAGGGCCCATAGCTGCCGCGTGAGTTGGCCAGCTGGTTTACGATGGCACCTGCGTCTACCAGCCAGGAAATGGTGTTAGAATCTGCCCAGGTGAAAGCCGGGTAGTTGAAGATGTTGGAGTACTTGGATTTGCCATTGATGAGATCATCAATCATAGCCTCCCGGCTTTTGCCCAAAGTTTCTGCGGCTGAGTACAACAGCTGAGCGTGCCCTACCTCATCTTGCACCTTGGCCATCAGCGCCAACTTGCGTTTGAACCCTGGGGCCCGGGTAATCCAGGTGCCTTCGGGTAGTGCCCCGATGATTTCGCTGTGGGCGTGCTGCTCTATCATCCGTATGAGCTGCTTGCGGTAGAGCGCAGGCATCCAGTCAGTAGGCTCTATCTTTTCGCCGCGGGCAATGCGGTCTTCAAACTCCTGCAGTTTTACCGGATCTTCATTTTCCAATCCGGGTAACGTTTTTGCGTCAATAGTTCCTCCGCCTCCGTACATAGTCGCTTTCGGTTTAGTCCTTTAATCCGTATATCAGTAACCGGGAAATCTCCCGGCCTATTTCTTCTGGGGTTTTGCTACCAGCTGCCTGGTACCAGGTGTAGATCACGTTCATGGCTGAAAAGAGGGTAAGCGTGGTGAAGTTGACACTCTGTGACCGAAACTCCTGCCCCTCCATGCCTTGGGCTAGTATGGCCCGGAAGATGGCCTCGTACTCATCCCGCAGTTGCTTAAACTCCGCTAGGGGCTCCGCACTTAGGTGCCTCCATTCATTGAAAAAGACCGCAGAAGCCGCTACATCTTCAGTGATTACCTTCACATGGGCCACTATGGCATTTTCTAGCTGCTCGGTAGCGGTGAGCTTATCGTTTGCTGCCTCCTTTTGGGCAGAAAAGAATGCCTCGGCCATGCGAAAACAGATCCCATGCAGCAATTCTTCCTTACTTTTGATGTGAGAGTATAGGCTGGCCGCTTCTATCTCCATTGCCTTGGCCAAATCACGCATGCTAGTGGCAGCATATCCTTTGTGGCGAAACAGCTCGGTGGCTTTTGCAGCAATCTCGCGTTTGCGTTCTCCCTTTTTGGCTTTAGCAGTGATCATTATCCAAATATATACAACCTAACGTTCGTTAGCAAGAATTTGTTGGGCTACTCCATTTCTCATCCCATCACCCACTTTTCAATTTTTGGGTACTATTCGGAGGCTTTTTTGCAGATAAGTAAGGGGGCTGACTCCATTCATCGAAAATATTAGGCGTTTCGTCTATCTTTTTGGGTGGTTGATCCCGTATGGACTTCTGGAAGTACTCGCTTTCGTATCAGAAAATATCTTTCACCAAGCCCCAATTGTAATGCCCCGAGCCACACTCGATATCAACGTTAAAGCACCTGAATTTTCGATAGTTGATATTTTCGGTAGAACCATTACCCTAAGCGAATACCGCGGAAAACGAGTTTTTATCGGTTTCTTCCGGCATGCCGGTTGCCCCTTCTGTAACCTCCGGGTGCATGCCCTGCAAAAGCAACACGAAGCCCTGCGGGAGCTAAACATGGAGATGATTTTCTTCTTTGAGTCTAAGAAGCGCCTGCTGCTCACCAGCACCTTCCACAAAGAAGTAAACCCCATTCCCATCATATCTGACCCCGAAAAGGCGTGGTATGATACCTATGGCATTGAAACCTCAGCTGCCAAATCGGCGAAAAGCCACCTGACCTCCTTTATTCAGCAAGCCATCAAGGCCAAAATGAATAAACTGCCGGTGTACCCAATGAAGGAGGGAGAGTCTATCAATACCATTCCGGCAGAATTCTTAATCGATGAGGAGGGGGTCATCCGGCACTTGCACTACTGCAATGGCCTTACGGATCGCATGAAAATGGACCACCTGTTTATGTTTGCCAGGAAGCTGGAAATGGTGGCATAACTGTAGGTGCGGATAGGAAGGAAAAACCCAGAGCCGAGTTGATACGGCTCTGGGTGAAAAATTCTAGAAACCTGAATTTAGGATAAAATTTGGGCGTATCCCCGCCGTCGCCCGCTTTCGCGGGCTTTGGGCTTGGGTCGCGCCTTCGGCACTCGCCTGCCTCACCAGAGGCCCTACGGGCCGCCACTTCGGGCTTAGACAAAGCCTCTATCGCTTACGCAGAAGTAATAACTAGCTGAATACTAATGCATTATTTGTATCGCCTGCCCCGAACTCGGGTTAGAGATAATCCTCGATGCAGCAGATGGAAGCACCTTGGCAACCGTTGTTGTAGTTGATAACCTGGCCGCCATAGTAGTCACACTCCTATTCGCCGACAGTAGTAGTCTGGTCGTCGCACACGTCCTCCGGGCTTACTGTAGGGGTAGAACCAGGGCCGCTGCCACCGCAGATTACACACTAAAATGAAATATGTTTAATGGTTTTTAGAAATTAGAATAGCTACTCCCTTTGAAGTAGCCATTTTATTATTCAAGGGTTCAACCCCACAAGTGAATAGCTCTTTTCAACCAGTTTTCTGGCCTTTTCCATGTCTTTTGCGTTGGGATTGGGAGTGTCCATCGGCCATCCTCCTTTCTTACATTCTTTATCTCGATACAGTACACTATGCTGGCTAAAGTAGGCTCCAGAATGTTTTGGGGCATCGTCAGATAGTAATACATGGAG
>JBCBHI010000353.1:0-5577 GCA_038525885.1 Bacteroidota bacterium | reverse complement strand
GGAACCGCGGTCCGTCCATAGTTTGCGGTATTCTGCGGCCGACTTTGGGGCCCGAAACGGGGCAATGATGCTATTGACCAAGAACCAACGGATGGGCTTGGGGATATCCACCACCCGGCCGTCCATGAGAAATTCCCGCAGGTAGGTACGCACATCTTTGGTGCTGGTGCTATTGGGTGTACCTAAGTTGACTAGGAGTACCCCAGTGTGGGGTTGTACTTGCGCCATGTAGTTATTGTTTGCTGGCTCAACGGCCCAGCCTCCGGTATTGTTTACGTTAGTACGTCTTGTTGTACAACAGCAAGGCTTGTTCCATCTTGGCATCTATGCCCGAGCCCAAAAAGGTGGGTACCGTAAGTAAACCTACGCCCACCCAAGTGGAAAGGGGAATGCGGCCGTCTTGCAGCGTTTGTAGCATCGAGTAAATGGAAACTACCCCACCGGCTGCATACAGCGAATACATAATAAACCGACGGCGGCCTACCTCTTGCAGCAAGGCATAACTCTCTGGGTTGTCAGAAAGCGCCAGCTTCAGATTGCGGTAGTTATACCGCTGTACTACGCCATTGTCCTTGCGAAAATAGAATTCTGTACGCTCCCGAAAACCACCATTGTTTCGGAAGGTATTCCCCCGGTAGGGGTCAAAATTGTTGTTGTACACCACCCGGGTGATGGTGTACAAACTGATGCGTCCCTGGAATTCGCGTCGCATTAGCGAACTGCGGTTAGCACCCTCTATGGGTTCGTAGATGAAATACCCATCCTGGTTTTGAAAAGACAGAATGTCACTTAGCAGGATCTGGTCGCGCCCGTCTATAATGAGGTAAGAACCACCAAAACCCCGCTCGCGCAAAGCAATAGACTCCGGGTACAGCACCTTACCACTTTTCAACCCCACAAAAAATGCCGGTTGGTTCTGAGCTTGGGCAGTAGCCGCATGGGGCTTCAGAAAAAGCAGCGGAAGAATAAGAAGAAGATATAGGTACCGATTTGTGCGCGTTCTCATGCTATATATAACTGAGATTTAACCAAAAGTGATGCATCTAGAGGGTGTTTGCTTCCCAAATAATGAACGAATAGGCAGCGTAGCGTACAAAACGGATAGATGCATACAGACAAAACTTTCTGAAATTGAAACCTACCGAACCCACCAGCATAGCAATACCCGAGAAGGGCAACGGAGTCAAGGCAGCAACAATGATGAGAAAGGCCCCGAAGGTTTCAAAATATCTCTCATAGCGCCGGATAAACCGCACCCGGATGATGCGGAAAAATCGCTTGCGCGAGAACCGATTGCCGATAAAATAGCCGAACAATCCCGCCGCATAGGACAAAGCCGCCAATGCCGCCACTATACCTGCATACTCCACCGCCGAGCCGGTATTGAGCGCCCACATAAAGAACAGCTCCGGCGGAATAATGCCCACCATGATTTCCGATACGGTATAGATGAGGTACACCCAGGCAGGGTTGTCGTACAAAGGCTGTAGCCAAGCTGTAAAGTCCAGGTCCACGTACTTTTTGAACAGCACAAACCCCACCACCAGGATCACCAGGCTGAGTAAGCCACGAAGCAGGTTCCGTACCAGAAACCGTGTACGTTCCGATGAGGAATTTTCTGTAGTCAAGGTGGTAGTTCGGTTGGGCGTAGCCATTGCGTGTCGAAAGTAGCAAATGCCTAGTATTGCTATGGGCAAACCGCAAAAAATGTTTCGTTTTTGTCAGTAAATCATTGGTACATGGGGGGCACTTTTCTTTTAATTTGTTTGTAATAATGTAATGAAAGGTGCAAAGGACATCTTTCCAGACCCCAAAACAACTATGGCAAAGGCAATTTGGAATGGCGAGGTCATTGCGGAAAGCGATGACATCATCACCGTGGAAGGGAACAAATATTTTCCCGTTTCCTCCATCAAAAATGAATTTTTTTCTGAAAGCGATACCCATACGGTATGCCCATGGAAAGGCACGGCCAGCTACTACAACGTAGCCGTGAAGGGTGCCGAAAACTCAGATGCTGCCTGGTACTATCCTGCACCTAAGGACGCTGCTAAAGGCATCACCGACCGGGTAGCCTTCTGGCGTGGGGTAGAGGTAACCGACTAAAGATTGGTTCGCTTCGGTTCATCCCTTTAGGAGTACCTGCACTGCACCAGCGGCCTTCAGGCAACTCTTGAAGGGAGGAACTCCCTCCCAGTACTCGCACTCATTACCCTTCTAACGGAGAACACCTTGAATACCCATTTGAACAAACGTGTGGAGTTTCGTGACTTAGGCCTGATGGACTATCAGCAGGCTTGGGACTACCAAACGGAAATCTTTGAGGCTACCGTGGCCCGCAAGATTGCTAACCGGAAACTGGAAAACCCACAGGAGGAACTCCCTACGGACAACTACCTGCTCTTTGTGGAGCACCCACATGTATATACCTTGGGCAAATCGGGCAATAAGGACAACCTGCTGCTAGATGAAGCCGGGCTGGCCGAAGCGCAGGCCACCTATTACAAAATC
Organism: Bacteroidota bacterium; assembly: GCA_038525885.1. Taxonomy (GTDB): domain Bacteria; phylum Bacteroidota; class Bacteroidia; order Cytophagales; family Cyclobacteriaceae; genus DMST01. Next base: position 3,066 of record JBCBHI010000353.1, on the reverse strand, counting down.
AACCGTGGTGGAGACATCACCTACCACGGCCCGGGGCAAATAGTAGGGTACCCTATCCTAGACCTCGACAATTTCTTTACCGACATCCACAAGTACATGCGCCTGCTAGAAGAGGCCATCATCCGTACCTGTGCAGATTATGGACTGGCTACGGGCCGTATCGATGGGCTCACCGGAGTTTGGGTGGACCACATAGAGCAAAAGGATCCTCGGAAGATTTGCGCCATGGGCGTCAAAACCAGCCGCTGGGTCACCATGCACGGCCTGGCTTTCAACATCAACTCGGACCTCAATTACTTCGGCCACATTGTCCCTTGTGGCATCGACGACAAAGCCGTCACCAGCCTGGAGAAAGAGCTAGGCGCACCACAGGATATGGAGGAGGCAAAAGAAAAGCTCCGCCATCACCTGGCAGAGCTCTTCGAAATGGAATTGTTTGTGGAGCAGGAAGCCTAGTCTTCCGCAGACACCAATACTGGAGTTACCGTATAGCCTGCTTCACGCAGCAGATTGATCACCCCCTTTTCACCGGCCAGGTGCCCGGAACCCACCGCAAAGAAGGTGGGCGTTTCGCTGGCATATTCGGCCATTCTAGGAATCCACTTTTCATTCCTGGCATCTAGAAAAGTATCCGTAGGCAAAGCACTGGACGAAGGATCGCTCTCCACCAGCTCGTATAGTCCTTCTATATCTTGGGCCACATACAGCTCCGACATCTGCTTCATCTGTGCAGCTCCCATTTCCGCGTTGTGCAAAAACTCCACCAGGCCCTTCGCCTGGTCCTCATAGGGTATCGAATGGAAGAGCTCCAATTGGTCCTCTACCGTTTCCAGGCCGTACACTTCCTCCTCTTCTGCCTTCGCAATTTCCATAAGCGATCCCTCCACACTTGCAGGCTCTTCGCCTATCACCTCCAGCACAAACACTGTAGAAAGCATCCCCGGCATCCATTTCTTAAACAGGCCAGCGCCTACCCCCATAAACCCCTTCAGGCGTTCATCTAGCAAGGCATAGTCCTCCTCCGACAGGAGGTCCTTCAACGTCACTTTCCCCTTCATCGTCACGTGCTTCATCATCGTGCGCTGCATCTTGGGGTCGTCCATATCCAGTTCCAGCACCAACTGCCCAGTTTCGGCAAAAGCCTCCTCTACTCCCTCTTGCAAAAACATATCGTCGGGCGACAGAATATGAAAAGTACCGTAGAGGTACGAAGTCTGGATATCCGCTCCCTCAATTTTCCACAGCAGGCTTTTCGCCAGGGGTTCCGTAGTGGGCTGATCGCCCGATGAAAACCCATGAGCACTACCTACCCAAACAAACAGGGCCAGCGCGCCCAATACATACTTTGCTGTCTTCATGTCTTTATTCAACTTATTGGCTTGATCGATTCACCCCGTTAGATGCAAATCGGGTAATAATATTACAGTAGGTATCAAAAATTGTTGTGGCCCTCCCTAAATCCATTGGGAATCCTTGTTTTTTTCTTTGGGTGAAATGACTTGCATACCGCAGAGCCTCAGCCCGGATAGTCAAGAGCGGTCCGCAAGCTTGGTTTAAATTTCATTCACAGCGCCTGCCGGCGCTCATAGGGAGCTGGGATCAGAGGGAATCCTCATTCACTCATCCTTCACCCCTCAAAGGTCATCCTGACCAACTGGCCTGCGCGGCGCGGAAGGGACTAGGTAGTTATGGCTCACCAACTCACCCTCAACCTGAAAACTCCCCGAGAAACATTGGGCCTCATTTTCTCCCAGCAACTGGGCACAAACTTCTTTGAAATTCGGGCACTTAGCCATGGCCAGGGAGTCTACTTGCAGTCGCGACCGAGGTACTTCGCTATCGCTCAGCATGACCTGGGAGGGTCATTTAGCCACTCCTCAAAAGTCATTTTGAGCACTAAGACTTGGGTTCCAACCATACAAACCGGAACACCACCCCAGCGAGATGTCAATACCCCTTCACCACTCCAGTCATCCTGACGTCAGGAAGGAACTAGGTGGCCATGGCTCACCAACTCTCCTCCAACCCGAAAACTTACCGAGAAACATTTGGTCTCACTTGCTCCCAGCAGCTGGGCACAAACCTTCTTTGAAGTTTGGGTACTTGGCCATGGCTGGGAAGTCATTTGCAGTCGCCACCGAGGTACTTCGCTGTCGCTCAGCATGACCTAGGGAGGGTCATTTAGTCACCCCTAAAAGTCACCCTGACGTAAGACCTGCGCGGCGCGGAAGGGCCTAGGTAGATACTGATGGCCAACCCTCCTTCAATCCGAAAACTCACCGAGAAACATTGGGCCTTACTACCCCAATAAACCCCACTCGGGTGGAAGTTACTTCCGCCCGAAAAAGGCCCACCCCCTATCACCTAAGTTTCCGCACAGAAACCTCAGGGTAACCCCTCATTAATACCTCTGCGGTTACTCCGCGAAACCTCCGTGAACTCTGTGTTCAAATTACGAGCCGTCCGGCAAGTTGATTTGCAGTCGCCACCAAGGTACTTCGCTCTCGCTCAGCATGACCTGGGTGGGCCCTGGAAGATACTTTTCCCAAATAAGGCTACTTACGCTCCAACCAAGCCGCTACCGTCATCACGTTCCAGATTTCCTGGGCGAAGTCTGCCTTACCCGCCTTTTGGGCTTGTACCCACTGCCGGGGCGTATCCGGGTTTATGAATTCCCAGAGGGCGAGGTCTTGCTGATACAGCGGGGCCAGCCAGTGGTCGGCCTCTCCGGTTTGTATCCAACGACCCAAGGGTAGCCCGAAGCCCTCCTTACGCCGCTGGGCGTACTTTTTACCCCCTAGCTGAGTGAGTAGTTCCTTCAGCAACCACTTGGGGCCTTGCTGTAGATGAAACTGAGCGGGCAATTGCTGAGCCCACGCCACCAAATCTGCATCCAGGTAAGGCACGCGTAGCTCCAGGCCATGTGCCATGGTAAAGGTGTCGCTTAAGGCAAGCACTTGTTTGGGCAGATAGCCTTCCTGGTCTTGGTGATAGGCCCAGGCTAACCAGTCGGTGGCCTCGGCTTCCGCTTGGTAATACCCTTCCGCTTCCGGGGGCAAAGTGAGG
>JBCBHI010000352.1:0-5583 GCA_038525885.1 Bacteroidota bacterium | reverse complement strand
CCCGGAACGGTGGTCTGGTCCAGGGTCCAGTCTACCGTGGCAAAATTGCCTACGTTCCATACCCGGTCAATGCTTTCCTTCATCATTTGGGGAGTGACCACATCCCCGGGTTGAAAAGTGAGTTCCCTGAGAATGATTTTGTCTCGGGTTCGCCAGTTGCGGTCAATGATGATGGAGTCTATGCGGGTATCTTCAGTTAACGTGTCTCTCTGTATGAGGGAGTGGGTAGAAGGGTTGGCTTGAACAGAAAGAGGGCTGAATAGGGAAAAGAAGATAGCAATGGCCCCGACGATGAAAAAAATCCGTGATTGCATACGTTAAGGTGTAAAAAATATATATACCAAATATGGCAATATCACCTTATAAAACCTATGCGGTTGGCTGGTTAATCAATAAAAACAACTGTGAATCAGGTGCTTAGCCCAATTTGAGAAAGTCGTCCATGGTTTGGATTCCTGATTGGCCAGGTAACCATTCGGCAGACAAGAGGGCCCCCATCGCAAACCCTTGCCGCGAATGCGCTTCATGCTCTATGGTGATAGTATCGATCTCCGATGAATAGGTGATGGTGTGGGTGCCAGGTGCAGGGTCTTGCCGAATATCCGTGATAGAAATAGATGCTGGATCGCTTACCGGTGGGTGTGCCCAACCGCTCTTACGGTCTACCTCTGCCAGGATGCCTTTAGCAAGGGTAATGGCGGTGCCACTAGGCGCATCTTTCTTGCCGGTATGGTGCACTTCTTCAATCGCCATGTCGTATTGCGACTGTGGATTCATGAGGCGGGCCAGGTAGCTATTCAGCTTAAAGAATAAATTGACCCCAATGCTAAAGTTGGAGGCATAGAGGAAAGTGCCTTGGTGAGTTTGGCAGGCTTCGGCCACCTCATCCCACTGGTCTAGCCAGCCTGTGGTGCCACTTACCACCGGAACCCCTTGCTGGAAACATGCCTTCAGGTTGGTCACCGCCGCAGTAGGTTGGGTGAATTCTATGGCTACTTCAGCACCCAGCGATGATAATTGGTTTATCTCTTCAGGATTTTCGTCGCTTATACGCGCTACAATGGTATGGCCGCGCTCTACGGCCAAGGCTTCAATGGCCTGCCCCATTCGGCCATACCCGATCAATGCTATTTTCATGTTGCGAAGGTAAGAGGGAAATGTTGTGATGGTAGTGCTATGGCAAGAAGGATGCTTATTGGTTGGCTGGATTGCCAAAGCCTGGAATCAATAGCCGTATGAGTAGTTATTTATCTATGACAAATATTTCATGTATTTTTAATGAGTATTATTTCCTTATAATTTTAGACAACTTCGTAACTTCATAGGAATGAGCGTGTTAATAATGGTAAGATAAACTTAGCCTATGACCTCAAGGGGTAAAGGGAAAAATGAACCGGTCTTAAGGACCTATAGTAAAGGAGAAATCTTAGAAATAGCCTGGCCTGGATTGGTTTCTGACGAGGCCTTCATGCAAGTTTGGGAACGCATAGAACAGCAATTGGCCAAACGGCCTTACAAGGGTGTTTTATTTGATGCCCGCCAGATACTAGTTATTTCACCCCAGGCCCAGTCATGGTTAGTAAACGAGTGGCTGGTAAAAATTACTCATCGCTTTCCTCACAAAGTGCATTTGGCGGTCGTCAATTCCGGTGAGTTTTTTGGGAAGATTGTGGTGAATCGAATCCTTGATCATCTGGACCGAAAAGCTGCGCAACTCGTCTCAGCGGTGTTTACCACCGAACTAGAGGCGCGCGAGTGGCTTCAGTACTCCCTGTATCGGAAAAAGACAGCGGATGCACCCCCACGACCTTTCAACGAAAAGGAGAGAGTGTTAGCTCTGGAACGATACTGGATATTGGACACCGAACCTGAAGAAGAATTTGATGGACTTACGGCGCTGGTGGCAGAACTATTGCAGGTGCCTATTTCTCTCATTAGCCTTTTGGATGGAGACCGGCAATGGTTCAAATCAAAGGTAGGTCTGGAAATCAAGGAAACGGCCCGGTCAGTTTCTTTCTGCCAGTATGCCATTATGCAAGAAGGAGTCTATGAAGTGACCGACGCATTGGATCACCAATTGTTCAAAGCCAATCCGCTGGTGGTAGGATCACCCAAAATCCGCAGCTACGCGGGGGCGCCATTGAAAACTTCGGAAGGGTTCCACTTGGGTACTTTGTGCGTCATAGACCAAAAGCCACGCAGGTATACCGAGCACGAACGGGGAGTGCTGAAAGAATACGCCAGGGTGGTAGTTTCATTAATTGAGGAAAGATAGCCCTGGCGGTGTAGTTAGGCCTCTGTCTCCTTTACTTTTTCTAGTGCTACGGCATTCATACAGTAGCGTAGCCCGCTGGGTGCAGGACCATCTGGGAATACGTGCCCCAGGTGGGCATCACAAATATTGCACAGCGTTTCTACCCTTACCATGCCAAAGGAGCGGTCTACTTGGTAGGAGATAACATCCTCCTGTATAGGCTGAGTGAAGGATGGCCAACCGGTACCGGATTCGAATTTTTTGTTGGCATCAAAGAGGACTTCATTGCAACAAACACAGGCATATAGCCCCGGCTCGAACAGGCTGCACATATCACTACTAAAGGCTCGTTCGGTGCCGTGCTCGCGGGTAACATGGTACTGCTCTGGGGTAAGCTGGGCCCGCCATTCGGCCTTAGATTTCTTTACTTGGCGAGGAGGAATGGGATTGCCCTTATCGGCAAAATTGAGGAGATCGTTCCAGTTCAGCATAGTGCAAATTCCGTAAAAACTTCTAAAGTAATACCCGTTGTTCCTGATTTAGTTTTCATTCAGGAGGTAGGAATGATACCTTTCTAGAATGGCAACCTACGAATCTGTAGAAGAAGCACTGCGTCAACCTGATGACGTAACGGTTCTGGAGCTTTACGGAGATGAGTTTATCACCAATTTCTGGCGGTACTACCAGATCTTCGGTGATAAACTCATCTCCGTAAAGCTCCAGAACCGTTAGAAATATGTGTGTGGGGAGAAGTAGAATTGCCACCGCAGCTGGCCGAGCTGCCCAAGCTCAATACCCTGGTGATTGATGAGTGTAGCCTCAAGGAATTACCTCCGGTGATTTTTAGGTGCAAACATCTGGTGCAGCTAGAGCTTTGCCACGATGTGACTCGCCATATTTCGGACCAGATAGGGCATTTGCGACACTTGCGCAGCCTCACGTTGTCCGGGCTTAGGTATCTGCCCGACACACTGGCACTGTGCGGTAAGCTTACCTACCTGGATCTTAGCCATTGTACCTTTCCCACCTTGCCTCGTAGCATTGGTGATTTGGCTTCCCTTACCTTTTTGGATCTCAGCTACACCCCTCTGGAGGAGTTGCCCCGCTGGCTTATGAAGCTTCCCTTAGAGATCCTGCGCTGGGAGCGGGGGTATCCGCACATTTTTCAGGGGTTGCCCCGGATCCAACAGATCCGCCAATCGTGGGGGGAGCTTACCCAGTTGCAAGAGCTGTACCTGAGCCATCAGCACATTATTTCCGTGTCTGGTCACGTACGCCATTGGGAGAATCTCCAAATTCTGGATTTGACGTACAACGGTATGGACTCATTGCCGGAGGAGGTAGGGCTCATTTCTGGGTTGAAGGAGTTGTACTTACAACGCAATGAGCTTACGGATTTGCCCGAAGAGTTATGCCAATGCCAGCAATTAGAGATCATTGACTTGTTCCAAAACCCCATCAGCAAACTGCCCCAGGCAGTACTAGAGATTCCTTCCTTGCGGGAAGTAGGGGTAGGGCAAACTCATATATCCAGTGCGGAGGTGGAGCGCTACCAATTGCAGTTTCCTCACATCACCTTTCACGACAAACCTAGTTGAATAAGGTATAGTTGCCAAACTGGTCGCTGGCAGGAGCTGCCTGTATGAGGTCGGGGGTGTCGTTTTCGGGTTTGTTGACCCGGATGGAAACCGTGTAGCGGGTCATGGCCTCTGTGGTATAGGGGAGTAGCAAGGGAAGCAGTTCCTCAGGGTTTTGGTTGGTACTCATCCAAAGCTGTTCATCTTCCTTTCGCAATATTACTGGCATGCGGTCATGGATGTCCCGCACCATGTCATTGGGCTCGGTGGTCACAATCGTAAAAGTGCACACCGTCTTGCCGTTTTCCTCAAAGGATTCCCACAGCCCGGCAAAGGCAAAGGGCTCACCGGAGGCTAGTGCAAATCGATAAGGAGTTTTCTGGCGCTTGCCTACCCGTTTCCATTCGTAGAAGCCATCCGCAGGGATCAGGCATCGCCGCTGGCGCAAGGACTGCTTGAAACTGGCCTTCTCGTCCAGGGTTTCTGACCGGGCGTTGATCAGCTTTTGGCTGATAGATTTGTTTTTGGCCCATTCCGGAATGAGCCCCCAATGTAAATATTGGAGCACATCGGGTTGGGTATTGGTAATGACGGGTAGGGCTTGCGTAGGGGCGGCATTGTACCGAGGCTGGTATGCATCGGGAATGGATACCTGAAACCGCTTGGCTAGCTTCTCTTTATTGGCCGCAACTGTATACCGTCCACACATGCTTGCAAATTACAGAAGTCCATGTAAAAAGGAATTTACCGGTGGTTATTCTAGTCAGAATGTTCTGTGATTTAGAATTTCTTGTTCCGAACCTTTCCAGTATTCAAAAAGTGCTATTTTGACCGAGTACCTCTCACAAACTAGGTAACCTTTGGGTATATGACAGCACGTGATTCTAAGGAGAAATCCTCTTCCTCCCTCAAGAGTGTCCTCTTCATTTTGATCTTGGGCGGTATGGGTGTAGCGGTGGGCTATTTTATAGGGAATTGGATGAAGCCTGTGGAAGAAGGGGCCAGTGACGGTCCACAATGGGCCAATATTTTGGTACTAATCCTCCTCATGCCCTTGAGCTATTATTTGGCCATTTTGTTGCATGAGTTAGGGCACCTGCTCATGGGGCTGGTTCAGAAATTCACCTTTGCCTATTTGATGGTGGGCCCGGTGATGTTTCGTAAGGTGGGCAAGGCCTACCGTTTTCAGCGTAACCGCAGCTTCAATTTGATGGGTGGCTTTACGGCCATGCTTTTCCCGCAGGAGGGTGATATACGCAAAAAGATGATCCCCTACGTGGCCGGGGGGCCATTCGCCTCTTTGCTCACCGGAGTGTTGGGTTTTGTGGCTTTTCAGGCCGTAGGAGGTACTTCTGGTTTTTTTGCCTCCGATAGCCTCCTCACTACGGCCATGGTGGGCTTTTGGGGCTTTTTCACGCTGTTTTCTGGGTTTATCCTGCTTATCTCCCTGTTTCCTCGCAGGATGGGGATTGTCCAAACGGATGGGGCACGGCTGATTTCTCTCCTCTCCACGTCGGATAGTGATGCGCCTGAGTTTCTGTATTACGCGCACTACCAAAGCTCCATTGGAGGTACCCATCCGCGGGACTATGACCGGGCGCGGCTACAAAAGGTGATTGCTGCGGGAGAGGAAACGGCCTATGTGCCCTTTGTGCATCTATCCTTGTATCTCATGGAGATAGTGGCCGGTAATACACTAGAAGCAGCTGCGCACATGGAGAATGCTCTGGAAGGGGTGGCGGGGCAAAACCC
>JBCBHI010000351.1:0-5585 GCA_038525885.1 Bacteroidota bacterium | reverse complement strand
GTGAAGAAATTCGGATAGTGGGTTGGGACAAGCAAGAGATAGCTTTCGAAGCCTACTACAGCATCATCAATGGCGTCGTGATCCCAATCCATTTCTATTCTGATTCGGTCCCGGTCCTCAGAATAGTCTAGAGACACCGCCTCATTCAATTCACCACTGTTGATGCTGTAGTAGGCTTCGAAAGCTATCTCTTGCTTGTCCCAACCCACTATCCGAATTTCTTCACCAAAAGGAAGTTCCAGATCGAGCGTTTGCTTCGGCCCAGAAACGGAATAAACTTTCCGCTCCGTAGGCGTGCCTTGAGCCCCGGCTTTGGCCGCTACCAGGAGACTCAAGGCGATTAGTGTTGCGAATCGTGCCATTTCGAGTAGCTTATTTTTTCCGCAAAAAGATGTTGCCATTCATGGCATTGAGATCAATGCTAACCCCGCCACCGTTGATAGTACCGTCTACAGAAGAACCCCAGCCAGAACCCTTTCCGGTGATGTCGATCTCCATATCCGTAAACAGCTCTCCGTTCATCGATCTTAGCTGCAGATCTCCTTTGCTAGAGGCGGGGAAGGTAATGTCTATTGCTCCGTTAGTAGCGTTGACAGACATGGGGCCTTCCTGTGACACTTCGGAGAAAATAACATCTACGTCTCCGTTCATGGCCGTAACTACAATGGGGCCTTTGATGTCTTTCATCACCACATCGCCATTTTTAGCCTCGATTTCAATTTCCCCTTCTACTCCCTCTATATAGAAGTCGGTGGTACCGATGTAGGCAACTTCTATCAACCGCACCGAAGCACCTCTTGGTACCAGGATTTCAAAGTCTTGGTTTTGCTTGCTCATCTGAGTGAAGGATAAAACATTGCCCTCTTTTACCTCATGTAGGCCCACGTTGGTATTGTCAGTACCCACTGCGGAAATCATAGTGAGTCCCTGTGCACGTTCATCCTTACTTGGGTCTTCCCAATCGTCCCCTTCTATGCTGATGATTACATCATTCCGGTCATGGGTTCTTACCTCTACATCTCCATTATTCATGGCCAGGCTCAGAATTTGGTTACTCCCACTAGGGAAGGTAGCCGTGTACGTTTTTTGTGCCCATGCCGAACCGCATGTCATGGCTGCCAAAGCAGCTACCATCATCCACTTTTTCATTAGTCGTTATCTTTTTGTTGTTGGAAATACATTTATAATAGTTCACCAATTCCTTGCTGTGCACGTGCCCTGATTTGGGAGTTTACACGTTCGTCATTGGCTACTTTGGTGAATTCATCCACCGCACTTTTTTCTTGCATTTGTACCAGCATCTCAATGAGCATCATTTGCACCATGGGGTTTTGCTGCTCGGTGAGGGAGGCGGCCATGCCGGGCCCCACCGGGTTTTGCGGAGCCAAGTGAGCCAGAGCCTGAATAGCCGCCAACCGTACATTGTCGCTAGGGTCGCTACGCAGGGTGATTAATAAGGACTTCACTACCTCCTCATTGGGCTGGTTTATCTTGTAACTAGCCTGCACCGCGGCTAGCCGCTGGCTGGCACTTTGTTGTTGCATTTGGGTGAGCATCACCACTTGCTTCATCTCCTCCATTTGCTCCAACAAGGCTTGGTATTCGTTGGATTGGCCATTGTCTAGCTGGCTGTGTAGCAACCAGCCCAGAGTAAGGCCTGCCAATAAACTAACCCCTGCGGCTACCGCCCATACGGGAAACCGGATGGATTTTGCGGAGGAAGCAGAGCGTTGCTCTTCCGCTAGTACCGCCTCGAAGGACTCCTTAATGCGCATGGGAGGCATCTCTAGGGGGGCTTCGGTCATCTGCTCGTCTAGCGTTTTCATCTCTTCAAAAACCTCCCTTACCATCGGGTCACTTTCCAGCAGCCCTTCCACCTCTGCCTTTTTCTCTGCCGAAAGCTCACCTTCAGTGTAGGCCAAATACAGATCTTCTATTTCTTCGATTCTCATCATAGTTCTTTCTTCAAGAGGGGGTGAAGTACAAGGTGCGCAACTGCTTTACCGCACGGTGGATATTCACCTTGATGGCTGCCACGGACATGCCCGTTATCTCACTGATTTCCTCGTATTTCATTCCTTGAAACTTACTGAGCACTAACAACTCTTTGCGTTCTGGCGAGAGCTGATCCATCACCTCGTACAAGGCTTCGTTACGCTCGCGCTCCTCTGCTTGCATTTGCCCATCCAGCATCTGCCCTTCCAACTGACTCAAGTCCGTGAAATCAGAATGCAAAGCCTGATTCTTTCTCCAGTGATCCTTCAGCAGGTTCCTGGCTATCTGGTATATCCAAGACCGAAAAGAGCGGTCAGCATGAAAGGACTTTCGGTATTTGATTATCCTTTCAAACACAGACTGACATAGGTCCGCGGCTAATTCCCGGTCTCGGCACTGTTTTACCAGGTAATTGTAAATCGGAGATTGGTAGCGATCGAACAGGACAGTAAACTCATCCAAAGCGCCAGCCAATACCCGATCCATGATTACTTCGTCGCTTAAGTCATGCACACGCAGTAGAGTTTGTTGGATCGTTCGGGTGGGGATACCAAGAGTTTGCTTAATGGTTACAAGGCATGATAAAAAAATTCATTTTTTTGACAGACAAATAATTTGAGTAAGCCGCTTTGTTACCCCAAACAAGAAGCCATCATGCGTAAACTGTTCATTTTGACCCTTTTGTCGGGCGTACTTTTCGCCTGCCAGCCTTCCAATACTACCACTACCGATACTACTGCGCCCATGGCAGAGGAAAATCCTGCAGCTCCAGGATTTAACCAAACAGGGTCAGATCCTAAAGCCATTGCCTTGGCTGACTCCGTTATGCAGGCTATGGGAGGTCGCAAGGCCTGGGATAACATCCGCTATCTATCCTGGAACTTTTTTGGCCGCCGCACCCATCATTGGGACCGATACACGGGCCAAATCAAAATAGAAAGTCCGGGCGATTCTACCGTATATCTCTCCAACGTGCTTACCGGAAAGGGCCGAGTAAGTGTTGGCGGTGTGGAAGTAACTGATTCTGTACAGCTAGCGGAGCTGGTAGAACGGGCGAAACGAATCTGGATTAATGACAGCTATTGGTTGATTATGCCCTTTAAGCTGAAGGACTCTGGAGTTACCCTCACTTATAAAGGTATGCAACCTACCCTGGACAGTGTGGAATCTCATGTACTGGTGCTCCAATTCGAAGGTGTAGGCGTAACTCCCGAGAATAAATATGAGGTGTATGTAGATCCGGTTAGTTATCTGGTTACCCAGTGGGACTTCTACCGCGACGCCACGGATACAGAGGCTGGATTTCAAATTCCCTGGAAGCAATACGAACCCTACAGTGGCGTGATGGTATCAGGAGACCGTGGTCAATATCAGCTTGAGATTTATAGTATAGGAGAAAGCGTTCCTACAGACGTGTTTTCTGATTTCTAAGAGATCTGGGGAGATTCAGGGATAATTTTAGGCTACAAATAGGAAAGTATCATCTGGTAGGCTCTTCTTCTTGGATGGTACTTTTCAATTAGGCCCTGTTTTTAAGAATGGAGGAGAGAGATATAACTCATGTCTGCATTGAATTAATCGTTACCTTTGCGTCCAAAATTTGATTGCGCATGTCCTCAGAGCCAATAAATTCTTCGGCTAACTCGTCGGATGAAATTGATTTACGAGCACTCTTTGCTTCTATTGGTAACTTCTTCCGTAAGTTTTTCCTAAATATTCTCTACCTGATTCTCTTTCTGAGGAATGCTGTTTATAGGCACAAAATCATCATCATTATTGGCGGTGTAGTAGGGCTGACAGGTGGATTTTTCTTTCATAAGAATTCCATCCCGTTCTACACCTCTAGTATGGTAGTGAACTCCTCGTATTTCAAAGGCAACTTGATTCAGAATGCTTTCGATAATCTAAATCGGTTGTGTTCGGAGGGTAACCATACGGTGTTAGCAGAAAAATTACACCTCGATAGCTTATCGGCCAGTTACCTGAAGTCCTTCAGCTTGGAACCTTTAGTTTCCGAGGAGACCATGATGCAAACGGAAGCACTTATTGCTCAGTTGGAAGCCAAGGACAATGTACAGTTAATTGAGTCTCTGCGTAGCAGGATAGCGATCGAGAATCAGTCTACCTATAAAGTAGTGGCTCAGGTGTACGATAACTCGGTTTACAACCAACTAGACAGCGCGGTGGTGAAGTATTTGCTGGAGAACGAGTTTATCAAAAAGCGGATTCGGGTTTCTCGTACCAACTTGGAGGCAAGAGCCGATAAGATCCATCAGGAGCTAACCAGAATAGACAGCTTGAAAGGGTTGGTGTATTTAACTTATGCTAAGTTGGCTGCTGAGGAAGCCAAGGGGAATAATAATGTATACATTGACTCCGAGTCCCGAATTCTGGATCCGTTGAGTATCTACCGGGAAGATATGAGGCTGTATGATGAGGAATTGGAACTTCGTCGCAAGTTGAAGCTAAGAGAGGAGATTGAGATTATTGACGAGTTCACGGTGTTTTCAAGCACGCAAAGCACCGGAGCTGTAAAAGCGATGGTTTACGGATTTGCATTGGCTTTTGGTCTCGCCTTGATAGTGGGACTATTATTTGACTTTAATGGGTACCTGAATCGATTTGAGGCCGAGCGAAAACAAGCTGCCTAATGCGCTATTGGTGGGTGCTTGTTCGTAAAGAATGGCAACTGGAATTGAAACAGAAGTATGCTATCAATGGCATACTTCTGTACTTAATAGGCTCCGTGTTTATTTGCTACCTCAGTTTTAACCTACAGCCTAACGCCCTCAATCCTGTTATCTGGAATGCCCTATTGTGGATTCTGTTATTGTTTACGGCCATCAATGCGCTATCCAAAAGCTTTGTTCAGGAAAGCCCCTACCGCGATTATTATTACTATACTCTGATACCCCCACAGGCATTGATTTTGGCCAAGATGACCTACAATGCCCTCCTCATGCTAGTGTTGGGGGTGGTAGGTTTTGGGCTATATGCTCTGGTTTTGGGGTATCCCGTACAAGACCTGGGACTGTACTTCACGGCGGTGATTCTAGGTTGCCTTAGTTTTTCTTGTGCTCTCACTATGCTAGCAGGTATAGCAGGAAAAGCCCGAAACAACGGATCTTTAATGGCCATAATGTCGTTCCCAGTGGTGTTGCCCATCCTGCTCCTGGTGATCAGGATAGCCAAGCATGCAATGGACGGAATTGAACGCAGTGAGAGTGTCGGGTATATTTGGGTTCTGGGTGCGATAAGCGTAATTTTGGGCGTTCTCTCATGGATTTTGTACCCCTATCTCTGGAGGAGTTGATATGAAGATTTTAAAGGCTACCTGGTGGAAAGTACTGGCGGTTATCCTGATGTTGGTAACCTTTATCGGTGGGTTCCTGATCCAAATTCCTGATGTAGGTGCCTTGGACGAAAGCATACGGAACTTATTCTTCCATGTGTCTATGTGGTTCTCGATGGTACTGGTGCTAACCGTTTCCTTGGTGTACGCTTTCCGGTACCTCAATACGAATAACCTGACCTACGATTTACTATCTACCCAATTTGCCTTTTTGGGCATTGTGTTTGGCATGTTGGGG
>JBCBHI010000350.1:0-5629 GCA_038525885.1 Bacteroidota bacterium | reverse complement strand
TTCGAAAAAGGCGAGGGCTATGCCAGGTACCTGCTGTTCTTCCATTTGGGTTCTAATCTTGGTTTCCAACTCCGTAAAAAAGGAGTCTTGGGCCGATGTCACCAAGGGCAGCAAGTAGCAACACAACAAGAGAGCGTTTACATAGGGTCTGTTGATCATCACAGTAAGAGATTTTGATTTGAGCCCTAACCTAGAGGAACCACAACCACCGTGATGGAATAAAGGACGAACCCCCGGGTAGAAGGTGTGCATAGGGTGTTTGCGGTGGTCAACCCTGTTCACCCTGGCAAGGGCCTGGTTTGCCCAGCCTCTGGCACTGTATACCCAAACAATTGGGTGACCCAATCGGGTATCGTATTTTTCACCATGTTCAAAAAACATGGAGTTCACATAGGGGTGGTAGTAGCCCTTATGCTAATCACCTTATTCGCCATTGCCAGGCTCAAACCCTATGTAGAAATGGACCGGGGCCCAGTGTATGAGCGTTGGTTTGATTTCGCTCAGGCATTCCTATTGGTTTTGGTGTTGTATTCCGTCTTTCAAGTGCTGTTTACCCGGTGGAAACAATACCGGCTACTGAAAAACGAACACCTTAAGGCTCAACTTAGCTTACTCAAGAACCAGATAGACCCGCATTTCTTTTTCAATACGCTCAATAACCTCTACGGCTTATCTATCGAGAAGTCGGACTTGGTAGGCCCGTATATCCTCAAAATGTCTGAGATGATGCGGTATACCATCTACCGGGGGGCTGAGGATACAGTACCCTTGGAAGAAGAGGTGGAGTATTTACGGCAGTACATCGGGCTCCATCAGGACCGCTATCATAAAAGTGTGGACGTGCAGTTTGAGGTGAACCTGGAAGACTCCCAACTGCCCATTAGCCCCCTTTTATTTATCAATTTGTTGGAAAATGCCTTCAAACACGGCGTAGAACCACTAGCCAAGGGAGCCTATATCCGCATGAGTTTACAGGCCACCCAGCATCAAGTAGATTTTCAAATTGCAAATAACTATCTCCCCAAAGTGGAGTCCGTTTCCACCGGGAAGGGGCTAAAGAACTTACAGCAAAGGCTATCTTTGATTTACCCCAAGAAGCACCGGTTGGAAGTACAAGCACTGCCCGAGGAATATCAGGTATCCTTAACCCTAGACCTCTCATGATCCGGTATATCATCGTAGACGACGAAACGGTTGCGCACCGCATCATCCAAGGCTATGCCGAAAAGGTGCCTTGGTTGCAGTTGCAGGGCCAAGCCTATGATGGCCTGGAAGCCATGAACTTACTCAAGTCCGAAGCGGTGGACCTGATCTTTTTGGATATCAACATGCCCCTACTGTCGGGGTTTGAACTACTTGGCACCCTCGGCCATCCTCCCAAAGTCATTATCACCTCCGCTTACCAGGAGCACGCCTTAAAGGGCTACGAATTCGATGTGGTGGATTACTTGCTGAAGCCCTTTAGCTTCGAACGATTTTTGAAGGCCGTGAACAAGGTAGAACCTACGGCCAACCGACCTGCCGCACCCGTTGATCTGCCTTCTACCCAAGATAGCATATACGTTAAGGTGGAGCGTCGTTGGGAGCAAATAGCTCTGGACAACATTTACTATATAGAGGGGCACGGAAACTACGCGAAGATCTACCGGGAGGAAGGTATTTGCCTCACCTCCTTGAACCTGGCCTCATTGGAAGATGTCCTACCCACCGCTGATTTTCTCCGCATCCATAAGTCCTTCATTGTGTCCCGCCGAAAAGTAGCCTCCATCGGTACCAAGGTGGAGATTATGGGCAATTTCTTGCCCATTGGAGAAACCTACAAAAAGCGAGTGATGGAGGAAACCCAGAACCCTAAGTAGCCCCATTGGCTTGCTGGTGTCGCTTCACTCAAATACCAACATTGGCGAAATAGCCCATCGCGGTCTTACGGCTGAGGGTAAGCCATAAGCGTGGGTGCCGTGAGTACCGCTGTTCTGCTCACAGGTGATTTGAATGATCAAGTATTGCGCAAACAGAGCATCTGAAGCCCTTTCGATACCTGGATTTCATCGCGCTTCCTGTTTTCTTGATATGAAACAAAAAAGGCCCCATGCGGGGAAGCATGAGGCCTGAAAATGAAAAACTCCGGTAGCTTACTTAAAGGCCGGGATGCCGGTGATTTCTGCACCTAGAATAAGCAAATGGATGTCATGAGTACCTTCATAAGTAACCACACTTTCCAAGTTGGCCATATGGCGCATCATAGGGTAATCCCCCGTTATACCCATACCTCCGTGCATCTGGCGGGCTTCCCGGGCAATGTTCAAGGCAACCTCTACATTATTTCGTTTGGCAAGCGAGATCTGCGCAGTAGTCGCTTTACCCTCATTGAACATCTTACCCAGCTTCCAGTTCAGCAGCTGAGCTTTGGTTATCTCCGTGAGCATCTCAGAAAGTTTCTTCTGCTGAAGCTGAAATCCTCCGATGGGTTTGTCAAACTGAATCCGCTCTGCGGCGTACTTGCGTGCACTTTCGTAGCAGTCCATGGCCGCACCAATAGCTCCCCAGGCTATGCCATAGCGTGCAGAATCCAGGCACATCATAGGAGCACCCAGTCCGCTTTTTCCAGGCAACAAATTCTCCTTGGGTACTTTCACATTGTCAAAAACCAATTCCCCCGTAGCGCTAGCCCGCAGGCTCCACTTGTTGTGCGTGGTGGGGGTAGAGAAGCCTTCCATCCCGCGTTCCACGATAAGTCCGTGGATACGGCCTTCCTCGTTTTTGGCCCAAACTACCGCTACATCCGCATGGGGAGCATTGGAGATCCACATCTTGGCTCCGTTGAGCAGGTAGTGATCGCCCATATCCTTAAAGTTCGTCACCATGCCGCTAGGATTAGACCCATGGTCTGGCTCAGTAAGGCCAAAGCATCCCAGCCACTCACCACTAGCCAGTTTGGGTAGGTACTTCATGCGCTGCTCTTCCGAGCCAAACTTGTATATAGGATACATCACCAGCGAGCCTTGTACGGATGCAGTAGACCGCATACCCGAATCGCCACGCTCAATCTCTTGCATGATGAGGCCATAGCTGATGTAGTCCAGGCCGCCACCGCCGTATTGTTGGGGAATTGTAGGGCCAAAAGCACCGATTTCGCCGAATTTTCGTACGATCTCATAGGGGAAATGCGCATTCTGTGCCCATTCCTCGATGTACGGGGTAATGTCTCGTTTTACAAAGTCACGAACGCTAGCACGAATGAGTAAGTGTTCCTCGGTGAGCAGGTCGTCGATTTGGTAAAAATCAGGAGATTCGAACGTATCTTGGAACGCCCGTTTGGTTGTTTCTTGTGCCTCAGCAACTGCGTTTGACATCCTCTTTTCCGTTTAAAACAGTAGTTTTGCCCCAAAGGTACACCATTCACTATTTTTTACCGAAAACGTATGCAGAAAAGCGACCTGAGTCCTGAAGTGCTAGAAAAAGTACAATTGTTGGCAGAAAAATACGAGGCCATGGGTCAGGACCTCTCTTCTTACCTGGAAGGTCTGCTGTACAGTGACTATCTCAAGTACTGGGATTATATCCGGTTAGACTCCTTATTGGACCTGCAACACCCCAAAACGGAATTCCCGGATGAGGTGATTTTTATCATGTACCACCAGATTACGGAGCTGTACCTGAAACTAGCCCTCTGGGAACTCAAGCAACTTTCCGGCGTGGAGGTGCCTACCGCACAGGAATTTGCAGAGAAGATTCGCCGGGTGGTGCGCTACCTGGAAAACCTGGTGCGCTCCTTCGATGTCATGGTGGACGGAATGGAACCTCAGCAATTCCACAAATTTCGGATGGCGCTTTTGCCCTCTTCAGGCTTTCAGTCTGCCCAGTTTCGTTTTCTAGAACTGCACTGCACCAGCATGGTCAACTTGGTGGCACCAGATATTCGGGAAGAAATAACTGGGGAGGAAACCACGGAAATGTTATATGATATGCTGTATTGGCGCCGTGGAGCCACTGAACTGGCCACTGGCAACAAGACGCTGACACTCAAGCACTTTGAACGGAAGTATTCCGAGAAGATGCTACAGATGGGCGAGAAACTTAGGTCCAGCAACGTGCACCAGCAGTTTGTGAAGCATTTTGCCAACACGGCTGCCGCTGAGGAGCTAATCCCCTTGCTTCGCCGGCTAGATATGCTGGCCAATGTGGATTGGTGCCTGGCCCATTACCGTTCAGCAGTGCGGTATTTACAGCGTGACCCCGTGGATATTGCCGCCACAGGGGGTACCAACTGGCAAAAGTATTTGCCTCCGCGTTTTCAGAAGATTACTTTCTTTCCTGAGTTATGGACTGAAGAAGAGCGTGAGAACTGGGGAAAAACCTGGGTGATGCGTGAGGTTTTTCAGGAAAAATCCTCAGAAACCGTCAGTGAGTAATCTCTCTGGCTCCTCTACGTTAGAAATTAAAGGATGAAGGTATCCCATTCGTTGATGGTAGTATTGAGCTTGGCGCTTTGGTTTGCACCCGGCAAATCCCTTTTTGCCCAATCGGGCGTGAAGGTGCTCACCTACTATGACGATAAAACGGACCTGGTTAAAGAGGAATTTACCGTGCGGGATACCCTGAGTAATATTTATGAAGGCCCGTACACCTCGTATTTCAGCAACGGGCGGGTAGAAAAACAAGGGAACTTCCGCAACAGTGCCCAAGAAGGCCATTGGAAATTTTACTACGAGAATGGCAATCTGCAGATGGAAGGAGACTACCGCAGTGGGCAGGTAGTTGGGGTGTGGAAGTATTATTATGAAAAGAATCAGACCCTAAGTGCCCAGGGTGTCCTGTTCAACAATATGAGGCAAGAAACCTGGACCGAGTATTACGAGAACGGGCAAGCGAAAAACGAAGGGAAATACCTGGACGGGAAGAAAGTAGGCATCTGGAACTACTACTACGAAGACGGTACTCTCAAGGCCCAGGCCTTTTATGAAGCAGGGAAGGGCATATATGAAGAGTACTATTCGTCTGGCAAGGTGAAGGCCCGTGGGCTCAATGTGGACGGTAGAAGTGATAGCACCTGGCAGTTCTTTTTTGAAACCGGCGAACTCCAGTCCCAAGGGGGCTACGAAAGTGGAGTGAGAGACGGGAAGTGGCAGTTTTACTATGACAACGGCCAGGTGATGGCCGAAGGAGACTACCTGGATGGGCAGCCCAATGGCAAGTGGAACTACTACTATGAAGATGGTACGCTCAACTCAGAAGGAGCCCTGCAGAGCGGAAAGCGGGAGGGGTTTTGGAAAATATATGACCGCAGTGGCACCTACAAAGCGGAGGGGGTATTTGAAGATGGCGAGGGAGAATACCGGGAGTACTATGAAAGTGGAAAGTTGCGGGCCATCGGCAATATCAAGGACGACCGCAACGAAGGGCAATGGCATTACTTCTACGAAACCGGTGAGTTGGAAGGGGAGTGCTTCTTCGTGGATGGGAGAGGAGACTACATAGGGTACTACCCCGATAGCACCATCAAAACCCGAGGCCAAAGAGAGGATGGCAAGTGGATTGGCGAGTGGCAGCTGTTCGCAGAAGACGGCACCCTGGAGGCCTACTACCGGCCCGTGTATCCTGACGAAATTCCGCTGTTTTCCGTAGCCGC
>JBCBHI010000349.1:0-5629 GCA_038525885.1 Bacteroidota bacterium | reverse complement strand
AGAGTGACCTTGATTTCTTCCTGATCACCAAACCTGGTCGTTTGTGGCTGGTCAAATTCGCCATGGTATTTATCAAGCGGATCATCCTTTTTGGGTCCTACAGGTTTTTCTGTGTCAATTATTTGATTGACGAGAACCACCTGGAAATTGAGGAAAAGAACCGGTTTACCGCTACCGAACTAATCACCGTACGTCCTGTGACCAATGCCGCCTTATATCATAGATTTCTTCAGGAGAATCAATGGATAAAGCAGGTATATCCCCACGCGAAACCTCAGGATTCGGCCAGGGAAAATGAACCAAAGTTGTCGTTTAAAGCTCTTCTGGAATGGCTATTGGGGGGTAGATTAGGGGCTTTTATAGACCGAAAGGCTTTGGAATTATTCCAAAAAAGAACGGACCGAATTTACCGAAAACAGTACGCAGAAAAAGATTATGTAGTAGCTTTCAAATCCAAAGAACACGTATCCAAATATCACGAGAAAAACTTCCAGCGCCGGGTCATGGAGCGCTATGAGGAACTTCAGCGGGAATTTGAGGCGGATTATGGAGTTGAGTTATTTACCGCATGGCAGATATAGTTTTTACCCATTCCTATTTCTACCGGTTTGACCACAAACAGTGGGAACAAATTCGGGAACCTTACCCTCCTTTAGGCACCGTTTGGGCCGCATCCTTGATGCGCGAGGAAGGCTATAGTGTAGCCCTACACGATACTAATTTTGCCTTTGGGGCAGAAGAGCTGATTCCGGTATTGGAGAAAGAGAAGCCGCGTTATCTGGTGATATATGATGACGGGTTCAACTTCCTCACCAAAATGTGCCTTACCAAAATGCGCGAAGCGGCTTTTGAGATGGCCAAATTGGGTAAGAAAGTAGGCTGTAAGGTGCTGGTGTGTAGCTCGGATAGTACCGACCATACGGATAAATATCTGGCCGAAGGGGTAGACTATGTGATTCAGGGTGAAGGAGAACAAACCTTGCTGGAATCCCTACGTGCCCTAGAAGCCGGTAACACGGATTTGAGCGAGGTGCCGGGCTTGACCTATTTGCAGGAAGGTGAGCGTGTACGCACCCGGCCACGATCGGTAATGCGGGATCTGGATGCCTTGCCTGATCCTGCCTGGGACTTGATTGATTTCTCCGTTTACCAAGACTTTTGGCAAAATGCCCATGGGTATTTTGCTCTCAACTTGGCTACTACCCGGGGCTGCCCCTACAAATGCAACTGGTGCGCAAAACCCATTTACGGTAACCGCTACAACGTACGGTCACCCAAGCGAGTGGTAGATGAGATTGCCATGCTGCAGGAGAAAACCGGGGTGAAGTACTTCTGGATGTGCGATGACATATTCGGGCTGAAACCCGGGTGGGTACAAGAGTTTAATCAACTATCTAAAGAGCGGGGACTTTCCTTCAAGTACAAGATTCAGAGTAGGGTAGACCTCATGCTCAATGATAACCAGATAGATGCCCTGGCTGAGAGCGGGCTGGATACTGTGTGGGTAGGAGCAGAGAGCGGTTCTCAGGCCATACTGGATGCCATGGATAAGGGCACCAAGCTGGAGCAAATTCACCAGGCCACAGCACAACTGCAAAAGCACGGGATCAAAGTAGCCTTCTTCTTGCAGTTTGGGTACCTGAAGGAAACCGCTGAGGATATTCAAAAGACTCTGAAACTTGTGAAACAAGCGATGCCTGACCAAATAGGTATTAGTGTTTCCTATCCGTTGCCGGGCACCAAGTTTTATGATAAGGTGAAAGCCGACCTGGGCTTGAAGCAGAACTGGGAAGACTCTGATGATCTTGACCTCATGTTTGAGAATACATACCCGAGTGCGTACTACAAACGCCTGCAGCGGTATGTACACAAGCTCCACCGCAGGTGGTTGGCTATGCAATGGCTTCGCCAAAAAGGCTGGCAACCATGGCGCTTAGATAAATGGCAATACCGCCGGGTGCTGGGAATTCCTTACTACCTGGTATCTGGTTGGGTAGACGAATGGAACTTGCGATCTCTACAACGCAAAGCGCATGCAGGCGGCAGAGTTTGATGAAATGGCAGCTACCTACGATGAGGATTTTACTCACACCCTCGTAGGTAGTTACCAACGGCAACAAGTATGGCATTACCTGGATAACAACCTGCCGAATATTCCGCTGAAGGTACTTGAGCTCAACTGCGGAACGGGCGAGGACGCTTTGTGGATGGCTAAAAAGGGGCACCAGGTGCATGCTACGGATATTTCCTCCCAGATGGTATCGGTGGCCCAGCACAAGCTGGAAGAAGCAGGGTTTGGGCACAAGGCCTCTTCGGAGGTATTGGCTATTGCGCCAGACGCCTTAACCACCCTGCCTGGCCAATACGATATTATTTTCTCCAACTTTGGGGGCTGGAACTGCTTGTCGCCCCAGGAAATTCAAGCGGTGGCAAAACCGCTTGCCGCTCGGGTAGCCCCCGGCGGCCGCATGTTGGCGGTAATCATGCCTGACCGCTGCACGTGGGAGATGCTTTACTTTTTCTCACGGGGGCGGTGGTCAGATGCTCGCAGGCGGGTCCGGCGCTACAGTCAGTTTACCCCGCCGGGGCGTGACCCCATGGATATCTATTACTTCCGGCCTAAGCAATTCGCCCAAGCTTTTTCACCTTATTTCAAACTACGGAAAATACAAGGAGTTGGCCTTTGGGTGCCACCCTCGTATCTTAACCAGCATCTAAAATCTTTTCCTAAAGCACTTGCCTGGGCTCAGCGTAGAGACCTGGCAGGGGCAACCAAGCGCTGGCCCCGATGGGCCGACCATTGTGTGGTGGATGTAGAACGAACGGATGTAGAAGTATGAAAGTGCTGTTGACGCATGGGTATTTTCTGTTTGAAGACCCAAAAGAGGCCAAGATTATGCGGCCGTACCCTCCCTTAGGTTTACTTTACCTGGCAGCCTGGCTTGACGAATGTGGCATCGACAATGCCGTGTTTGATGCCACCTTCAAGCGTAAGGAGGATCTTTGGGCCTATTTGGATGACCACCAACCCGCATACGTAGGCGTGTACGTGAACCTGATGACCAAGCTGAATGCGCTGGAGGTGATCAAGTATGTGAAAGCTAACTTGCCCAATACCCGGGTGTTTGTGGGTGGACCCGACGTGCGGTACAATGCCGAGAATCTGCTCCAAACCGGGGCCGACTACGTGGTGATTGGGGAAGGTGAGGAGACTACGCAGGAGCTTTTTGAGTACATGGAAGGCAATGAACGGCCTCTGGAAGAGATTTCAGGCTTAGCCTACCTGAACGAAGCGGGAGAATACCAGGAGAATAAGGAGCGGACGAAGATTAGAGATATGAATCAGCTCCCGATGCCCGCCCGGCATAAAATTGATATGCAGGCCTATTTTAAAGCCTGGAAGGATCATCATGGGCAAAGTGCCATGACGGTAAGTACCATGCGCGGTTGTCCCTACACCTGCAAGTGGTGCAGCAGGGCAGTATACGGCCTCAGCTATCGTCGCCGATCTCCCAAACTGGTGGCGGAAGAACTTGTGCATATCCGAGACAACTTTAATCCGGATACGCTTTGGATAGTGGACGATGTTTTCACCGTGAACCCTAAGTGGATGCGGGAGTTTCGGGATGCTATACAGGAGGCAGGGGTAAAGATCCCCTATGAGTGCATAAGCCGGGCTGACCGACTGAATGAGGAGATGATCCAAATTCTGAAAGAAACGGGATGTTTCCGGGTTTGGATTGGGGCTGAGAGTGGTTCGCAGAAGATAATCGATGCCATGGATCGTAGGGTGAGTGTGCAGAAAACCCGGGAAATGATTCAGCTGGCTCAGAGTGAAGGAATACAAGCAGGTACCTTCATCATGTTGGGTTACCCAGGCGAAACTCAGGAAGATATTGAGGAAACTATTCACCATTTGAAAGTTTCCGATCCGGATCATTTCACTATCACGGTGGCGTATCCTATTCGGGGAACGGAGTTGTTCGATGAGGTGAAAGACCAACAGGTGTCTGCTCCTGACTGGGCCGTGAGTACCGACCGGGATATCGACTTTGTGCGGACTTTCCCCCGCAAGTACTATGACTATGCCGTGGCTCACGTGACCACCTCGGTACATCTGCATAAAATGCAGAAACGAGGTCAGCTGTTGCGGCCCGGTGCGGCGCGGCTGCTAGCCACAAACCTGAGAGCCCGGGCGGGCATGTGGTGGGTTAGGAACACCCAAAAGCCTCCAACAGTGGCATGACAGACACCCCCAATTCATTATGGAAGGACCTAAAGCTTAGTTGGGGCCATTTACTTAGGCCGGAGCGCAGGCGCATGGGGGTATTGCTAGGGGCTTCCTTCCTCACCATAGGGGTAGACCTGCTAAGCCTGGCCGCCATTCTACCGGTGGTACTGATGGTACTGCAACCAGACTTCTGGGAGACGGCGCCCATTCCTGATTTTCTGAAAGAGGAGCTTCTAAGTTGGCCCTTGCGCACCCGTCAGGTGGCAGTATTGTTGACTACCCTGGTGTTATTTCTGCTCAAGAATGCCTTTGGGTATTTCGTTCAGCGTGAGCGGATTAGCTTCTTTAAGAACCTCATAGTTAGGCTCAGTCAGCAGTCTTATCGTCATATAGTGGAAGGTACCAGCCTGCAGGCCTTTCTGGAAAGGCATGGGGGAGAAGGGATCCAGCAATTGGTTTTTATACCCGCCAACTTTGTGAACAACGTGCTCAAGGGGATTTTCGCCATCCTGACCGAAGGCGGGTTGTTGCTGGTGCTGATCTCCGTAATGCTGATCTATGATCCACCCGTATTCTTTACAGCCATTGTAGCGCTTACCCCGGGCATCCTATTGCTGATATATTTGCGTAAACGCACTACCCAGCGCATAGGCGGTACCATGAAGAAAATCTTCAATGAGTATCTGCAATATGTGGTGGAAACTGTAAGAGGGTATTTGGACATCAACCTTTCGGGAAGGCAAGATAGGTTTGTGGATCAACACACGGAGCGGAGCCAGCACTTTCACCACTCCCAACAGAAGATCCTGTTTCTTAATCTGACTACACCCCGTTTGGTAGAATCTGCCGCCGTTATGGGTATCGTGAGCATATTAGGGTATTTGGTATTCACCGAGGCCACCGCCATGAAAGCCACCGTCACCTTGGGGATTTTTCTGGCAGGTACCTACAAGCTTATCCCATCACTTACAGCCCTAATCTCTGCCTATGGGCAGCTCAATACCCATCGGTTTACCATTCAAGAGATTAAATCTTTGCTGCCAGAGGACACTAAGGAGAAACCGGTCCAGTTTCAGGAATCCGTGGCCCTTTCGCAAGTAAGCTTTGCCTATGGCACGGGAACCTTCGCACTGCGCGATGTTTCCTTTTCCTTAAGTAAAGGGGAGAAAATCGCCTTGATGGGCCCTTCCGGAGGGGGTAAAACCACGCTCATTCACTTGCTTTTGGGTTTGTTTACTCCCCTGTGCGGTATCCAATGCAATCCCGTCTACTTGCAGGCTACCGCACAGGGGAAAGGTTGGCGTAGGCTGGTAAGTTATGTGCCACAAACGCCCTTGTTGTTAGAAACCTCCCTGGCCGAAAACATCGCTTTTGGGGTGCCAGAGGATGAAATTGATT
>JBCBHI010000348.1:0-5630 GCA_038525885.1 Bacteroidota bacterium | reverse complement strand
TGTCCTTGTCCCGTACTATTATCCGGATGAGGCGGTAGAAAGGGGGGTAATGAAAGGTGCGGCGTTCGTCTACCTGCTCCTCCAAAAAGCCCTCGTAGTCATGGCTGGTTACCCAGCTAAGCACGGGTAATTCTGGATTGTGGGTTTGCACAATCACCTTACCGGGGTTTTCGCGCCTGCCTGCTCTTCCGCTTACTTGCGTAAGTAGTTGCAGGGTGCGCTCATGGCTCCTAAAGTCCGGGAAATGCAACATGCGGTCAGTATCGAATATGCCCACCAGACTTACGTTATCGAAATCCAGACCCTTGGTCACCATTTGGGTGCCTACCAGCACTTGTACCCGGCCCTCCTCGAAGTCATCAATCAGTACGTTGTAGCTATGCTTCTTGCGGGTAGTGTCCAAATCCATTCTGGCCACTCGCACATCATCAATGAATAGCTTTAGATCCTCTTCCAGCTTTTCGGTACCAAAGCCTACGCGTTTGATTTCGGTTGAGCCACAATCGGGGCATTCAGAGGGTACCCGGATGTTGTGCCCACAGTAATGGCATTGGGCTTGGTTCAGGTACTGGTGGTAGGTGAGACTCACATCGCAGTTGGGACACCTGGGTACCCAGTCGCACTGCGTGCAGTTGAGGTAGTAGCTATACCCACGCCGGTTCTGAAACAGAATCACCTGCTCGCCGGCCCGTAAGGCCTGTTCTATGTGGCCGATGAGTACCGAAGAGAAGTCCTCCTTCACCGTTTTTTGCTTGCGCTCTTCGGTCATATTGACCAGTTGCACCTTAGGCAAGGTGGCTCCACCAAAACGCTGGGTTAGTTTCACCCAGCCAAACTTGCCTTCGCGGGCCATAAAGTAGGTTTCTACCGAAGGGGTGGCAGAACCTAGCAGCACTTTGGCTTGGTGATGCCGGGCCAAGACCATGGCGGCATCCCGTGCATGATAGCGCGGGGCGGGGTCGTATTGTTTGTAACTGGCTTCGTGCTCTTCGTCTACCACAATCAACCCCAGGTTGTCGAAAGGTAGAAAGATGGCCGAGCGCACCCCCACAATGAAGTGAAAACGGCCACTGAGCAGACCCTGCCATACCTCTACGCGCTCATTATCGGAGAATCGGCTGTGATACACCCCCACCCGGTCACCAAACACGCGGCGTAGTCGGTCCACCGTTTGGGCCGTGAGGGCAATTTCTGGAAGGAGATACAGCACCTGGCTCCCGCTGTCTAGTACTTCCTTTATGATATCAATGTAAACCTCCGTTTTGCCGCTACCCGTCACCCCCTGTAGCAATACCACATCCTTTTCGGCAAACAGATTCATGATCTCTGTCTTGGCAGAGGCCTGGTGGTCACTCAACTGGATTTTGTACTCCTCGGCTTTGATGGGGGCAAACCGACTAGTGATTTCCTCGAACTCTTCGAAGATGCCATTCTTAATGAGCGTCTTGAGGCTGCTAGCCGAGAAATCCCCCTTGGTAAAGACCTTCTTTTCTAGCCCACCCGCATTGGCGGCGGCATTTTGGTATACGGGAACCGACTGTAGGTAGCGGAGTAAAATACCTTCCTGTTTTTCTGGTAGTTTCTCGAATAGGGCCTCGAGATTGGCTACCGAGCCCGAATACGCCGGGGTAAGCCGAATCTTCTTGATGACTTTGGGCTTGTATTTATCCTGTACCTCCTCAAACACCAATATACACCCCTTGCCTAGTAGTGATTTGAGCAGCGGGTGAATACTCTTGATCCCTAGCAGGTCCATCACTTCGGAGTAGGTAAGGCTCTCGGTATTAGCCAAGGCATCCAGTATTTGCTCCTCGCGCTCTACAAACTCCCAATCGGTCGTTTCCCGGTCAAACTCCGGTTTCAAAGCTATTCGGCTTTGGCTGCTCAGCTTAAGCCCGGCGGGCAGTGCAGCATTGAGTACCTCCCCTGCAGTGCACATATAGTAGTTGGCCATCCAGTGCAGAAAGGGAAACTGCATGGGTTGTACCACCGGTCCCTCGTCAAGTACCTCCGCCAAGTATTTGGCTTCGTATTCCCTGGGAGGCTTTTCATGTACCCGCTCTATGACCCCGGTCAGAATCTTTTTACTACCAAAGGGGACAATGACTCGCACTCCAGCCCGAACGTCATCGGTTAACTCAAAGGGTACCCGATAGGTGAATAACCGTGGAATAGGGACGGGCAGTAGCACGTCTGCAAACAAGGTAAGCCTTTCGGTGTGTGAATGGGGCGTGAGTTCGAGCTGCGACACGGGTGCGAAGTAATCAATTCCCGATGAAACATGCAGGATGGGGGAATAGGTTCCGTGGCGATTGTGTGTTAATTCACCTGAATTCGGGATAAGAATTGGGCGTATCCCTCGCCGTCGCCCGCTATCGCGGGCTTTGGGCTTGGGTCGCGCTGGGCGGCAACCCGCTTTCGGCACTCGCCAGCTGACGCCAAGCACCCTGACGGGTGGCCATTTCGGGCTCAGACAAAGCGGGGCCGCCCAGGCCTCTATCGCTTACGAAGAAACCTTAACTTTTTGATTGTTAATGCATTAATTGTATGCCTTAACCCGGGGCCTGGTTAATTACGCCTACAGGTGATTTGCCTGATCTCCCTGCAACCACCGTCGAGCGGATGGTTGGACAAATAAAAACGGCCTTCTCTTTTCAGAAAAGCCCGTTTTGTTCACGAATAGACTTTGGTTACTCCTCCGAGTGGGCTACATCCTTGATTTGGAAACCCTGATATTCACCTCGGTCAAAAAAGACGATCAACTCGTCTGGATCGGTTGAATACCCACGAACCAGACCGTTTTTGAGCAACTCCAATTGAGAAAGCTCCCCTTGGTCATCCCATTCTGCTTCCACAGAAATTTTGGAATCTACCAGTGTCAAGACAAGCATTTGGAATTCCATCTGGTCTTTGGTCATCTCCCGGTCAAACCGCAGGACGACATCATAGTGATCCATATTGATCAAGAGAGGTTCTTCCTGCTCGGGGAGTGGGGCCTGAGCCCGAAGGGTACCGCAGAGGAATATCCCAAGGGCGCAGACTAAGCTGAGTGATACTAATTTTTTCATGTGATTACTGTATGTGGGTTGTTTAACTATTGTAGACAAAATACATCGTTAAATCACACCCACAAAATCATGGACTCGTAGCTTGAGATTTATCTAACTGGATGGCCTGGTTACCCAATCTTCTAGTCTGAGTCAAAAATTGCTCCTCGTACAGTAGCTGGCTAAATGCCTGCCCCACGGTATAAGTGAAAGCTTGTTCCATGGTTTCAAATCTGTAGGGAGACTTGTCATTGTATACTTCCTGGGTGTCATGCTGGTATACCACTTTTTGGTTTACGGGGTCAAATAAATACCAGCGTACTGTTACGTTTATAGATTGATCCTTTGGCGTAACAGAGGCGTGCCATTGGAGTGTCGTTACCTTAAAGTCAATGATCTGAGCACCTAAAATCACCTCAGGCCTGGTTTTGATTTTTAGACTGTCATGGAAAAAAGCTTCTAGGTTTTCATCGGGTCTCAGCGAATCGGGTAAGTATGCACGATACCTAACAAGTTGCTGATCCATGGCCAAGGGAATGAGGTTGAGAAAGTGCTCAAACTGGTTTATGTCGGTGCCATAGAATTGCTCTCTAGTTAAATCCTCTGGAAACATTGTAATAAACTCTGCCACCTGTTCATTTACATCTACTGCAAAAGCTGATTTGGCCAGGTGTAAGTTGTAGTCCCATGGCTCAAAGACCATGTCTGGTTCCCCGTTGATGGGTTTGGGATCTAGTTTTACCTTAAACCTCCAAGCTACTGATCGTCCAGGATTCGATAGGGTGATCTCCTGGGTTTCGAACCCTTCCCTGGAGATGGAAAAGGTATGAATGTCTCTATTAGACTTAAATTCGACCTTTTTGGCATAGTAGGCCGTGAAATTTCCTGGCTCGATCTCAAGCTCCCTTACTAATTCGCCGTTGTGGTGCACCTTAACATAGTCGGTATGGCTGACCAGCTCAACTTTGATGAATTGGGCGGAGAGAGAAAATGATATACTAAATAGCAGTACTAAGGTGGAGAATAGATGTCGGGTCATAAGCATGTTCATTTTTGCTAAAGACCACAATGTTTATGCCATCCTCTTGCCAAAAACCAGACCTAGCTTTTTCTGGAATCTTGTAGTTGATCGAGTGCCTCTGCCACAGAGTGTACGGGCAGTTGGCAGGCACGATTAAAGCACACGTACAAGGTTGTTTTCCCGTTGATTGCCACCCGGTCTTCTAGTAGGGGTAGATCGCTCTCCGTTTCCGTACCTACCACTACTGCGTCTGGCAAATAGTGCTTTTGCAACTCCATGCGGAAGGCTTGAGCTTCTGGGCCTACAATGGCTATTTCTGCAGTGGGTTGGTAATAACGGATCAGCAGACTAGCCCAGTGAGCCAGGTCCCTGGGGTGCTCCATTACCAGTTTTTGCATAGGCCCCATCAGGCTCTCAGCTAGGGTAGTGTACTGCTGTGAGCCGGTGATTACCCCCAGAGTAAACAAGTTATGGGCCATTATGCTGTTACTGGCCGGAATCACATTGTCAAACAGCTCCTTCTTGCGGGTAATGAGGGCCTCGCCGGTGGCGTCGGTGAAGAAGAAAAAGCCCTCTTGTTCATCCAGGAAGTTCTCTAGTACATAGCTCGTAAGGTTTTGCGCCTGGGTGAGCCAGCGCTCCTCAAAGGTAGCTTGGTGCAGGGCCAGGTATCCGTCTATGACCGCTGCATAATCCTCCAAGTAGCCCTTTAGACTGGCTTTACCGTTTTTGTAGGTGCGGTAGTGTGCATTGCCCTCCCTAAGATGAGACTCTATGAAAGCCGCATTACTCAAGGCCAATTCCAGAAACCGAGGTTCGGCAAAGGCACCATAGGCTTCTACCAGGCCTTTGAGCATGAGGCCGTTCCAGCCGGTGAGGATTTTATCGTCCAGTCCTGGCCGCTCGCGTGGGCTGCGGTAATCCAACAGTTTGGCCCAGAGGCCACGCAGGTACTCCCGCATTTCGGCTTCCGTGGTCCCTACTTTGGAGGCTAAGGCCGCATCGTCTTCTGTCCGGATGAGTACATTCCAGCCATCTTCCCAGTTGCCGATGTTTTTCACCTGAAAGTGCTGCTTCAGAAAGGCCACATCCTCCTCGTCTAGCGCTTCTAATAACTCATCGATGGTATAGATATAATATCGGCCTTCCATGCCCTCACTATCCGCATCCAATGCGGAAAAGAAGCCCCCTTCCTCGCTGGTTAGTTCACGTTCCAGCCAAGAGACCGTATCATATACAATGTCCTTGTAGAGCCCTTTTTGCGTCACCCGGTAGGCATCAGAGTACAGAGCAAGCAGTTGGCCGTTGTCATAGAGCATCTTTTCGAAGTGGGGCACGTGCCAGGCATCGTCCACACTGTAGCGGGCAAACCCACCCCCCACTACATCGTAGATGCCTCCCATGCCCATTCGGTCGAGCGTAAGCACCAGCTGGTCCAGGGCCGCATGGGTATGCGAGGCGTGATAATACCGGAGTAGCATGCTCCAGATGCTCGGCATGGGGAACTTGGGAGGGCGTTTGTTACCCCCTTTTTCGGTATCAAAGTTATGCGCCAGGTGGCC
>JBCBHI010000347.1:0-5641 GCA_038525885.1 Bacteroidota bacterium | reverse complement strand
TGGCTTTCAGGGCCCCTACACTCGTGCCAGTAATTGCACTAATGTCCTCGTACTTCATATCATCGAAGTAACGCATATTAAAAATCAAGCGTTGCTTGTCTGGCAGACGTACCAACGCCATTTGTAGCTTTTTCTCAATGGCTTCTCCATTGATATGATTAGCACTCCCCGTGCCCCCGGGTAGCTCCGTCTCCAACTCTGACAGCGACAGCATACCCCTACGTTTTTTCTTCCGCAGAAACGACAGACACTCGTTGGTGGCTATGCGGTATACCCAGGTATACAACTGTGAGTCTGCCCGGAAAGTATCCAGTTTATTCCACACCTTGATGAACACTTCCTGCACCAAATCATCCGCATCGTCATGGTCTAGCACCATCTTGCGGATGTGCCAGTAGATGCGCTGCTGGTACTCGTGTATCAGCAGATTGAACCCG
This sequence comes from Bacteroidota bacterium, assembly GCA_038525885.1. Lineage (GTDB taxonomy): Bacteria > Bacteroidota > Bacteroidia > Cytophagales > Cyclobacteriaceae > DMST01. Next base: position 5,204 of record JBCBHI010000347.1, on the reverse strand, counting down.
TACCTACGAGAGTCCGGGTCGCGTAGCTTCTCAAGTAATTCCTTATCGGTCAATGTTGTGGTGAATAATTTGTCCTTTTGATGACGGAGAGGAAGAATGGTTTAACCGCTACTAGAAATTTATGGATAATAACTTTTTGAAGATCAAGGCTACTTAGGTGACAAAGATTGTTGATGATTTAACACAATTTACCGTTGTGCACCGACTGTATACTATTCAAGGTCTTTATTTTTAAACATCCTGACTAGTTTGTGGTATATTCATTGACAAGCCCTAGCCATGAAGCATTTTCTTTATTCATTAAGCGCGGTGGTATTTTTTAGCGCGGTGTTTCCCCATTTTTCTAATGCCCAAGGATGCAGTGATGCCGGTTTTTGTACGATGGGGGCGTTGCGACCCGATCAGAAGTTTAGCCGCCGTATTGATTTTCGGCTACGCTCGGTAGAAATAAGCCAGTACCTGGGTATGACCCGTTTCGATGATTTTGTATGGGTGACTACCGCAGAGGCTACCTTCGGTTTGAACAGTGACAACTACCTCCATATCAAGGTGCCGTATCAGTTTACGAGTGGCCCCTTGGCCCAGGTAGGTGGGCTTAGCGACCTCTCGTTTAGCTATACCCGGACGCTGGCCAGACAGGAAAACTGGCAAGTAAGTGCTAGTGTAGGGGTAAAAGTGCCCCTGAGCAGCCCCACGTTTACTTCCGCCGACGGTTTGCCCTTGCCCATGTATTACCAGCCTTCGCTTGGTACCTACGATATAATAGCCGGGGCTTCCTGGATCAGTAAAAAATGGCTGTTGGCTACCGGTATACAGCATGCCATCAACCGCACCCCGAGTCAGTTTATGTGGGCACCCTGGGAGGGGCATCCTATGGAAGAAACGGTGCTTATATACCCCCAATCACGCGATTTACGCAGGGGTACGGATGTGATGATAAGGGTGGAGCGGAGTGTGCGCTTAGGCAACAAGTATGTCTCTTTGGGGCTCCTGCCTATTTATAGATTTCAAGAGGACAACATTCGCCTGCCTGACGGTAGGGAAATAGATGTAGCCGAAACCAATGGTTTGGTTTTAACGGCCCTGACGGGGTTCGGATACCAATTCTCAACCAAAATGGGAATTAAAGGGCTGGTAGGATACCGCTTGTTACAGCGAGAGAAAAATCCAGACGGTCTATCACGCAAAATTGTTTTTTCTTTAGGGTATGAATACCGCTTCTAAATACCTGGCCTGTTTTGTATTAGTTTGCTCAGCCATTGCTACTACCCATGCCCAATCGCAAGAGGAAATTCTAGAACAGTTACTAGACCAAATTGAACTTTCTACCCAGGAGGGGCAACCGGAGAAGGTCTTAGGTATTGCCCGAGAAGCGATCGATTTAGCCGAACATCTTCAGGATACCACTTCCACCATCACTGCGCACTTGGCAGAAGCCCGTGGGTTGGTAGCCAAAGGCGAGCCCGCCCAGGCCCGCCAGTCTTTGTCTACGATACAGCCCTGGGTAGACCATTATTCTGAAGAACAGCAAGTAGCGTATTATCTACTGGAGGGTGAAGCGCTGTTGTTGCTGGGCCGGACTGACGAGGCACTACAGGCAGGTGAAGAGGCCTTGCAAAAGGTGTTGGCTATGCCAAGCCATGCTTTGGACCAGGAGGCAGCCGCTCACTCATTTTTAGGTGTAGTATTCTGGAACCAAGGGGATTATGAGCGGGCCCGAGATGAGCACCAGGAGGCCTTGATTTTACGCGAGCAGGTATTTGGTGCCTCCAGTGCACAGGTAGCGGGTTCCTTTATCAACCTGGGGCTGGTGGATGCCAGCGAGGAAAATTGGCCAGCCGCGGCGGATGCCTACCGGCGGGCAATTAACGCTCTGGAAGCCGCAGATGCGATCCATACCCGGGCTTTCATGAGTGCGCAGACGAATTTGGGCGTGGCCTACCTGCTAGGAGCAGAGGCTCGCCTGGATGATGCCGAGTTGGCTTTCCGTACTGCCAGGTCCGCCTGGGCGAACCAGCTAGGCGCCGGGCATCCCAATGTACTTTTCCTGGATGCCTACCTGGCCCGGATTGATCAAGCGCGAGGGGACTTTGAAAATGCCTTGGAGCGATTGGCTAAGGTAAGGGAAGGATACGCCGCCCATTACCAAGGGCACCATCCTGAACTGGCGAATGCCTGGAACCTAACGGGGCAAATACATGTGCTGCTGGGAGAATATGATGAGGCTATTGCTGCTCACCAGCAGGCCCTGGTGACCAACCATGAGGATTTTAACCCTGCGGATGATCTGCAAAACCCTGCCCGGGAAGCCACGGCCTTCCAGAAGGAGCTGGTGGTAAGCACTTTGCAGTTTAAGGCCAAGGCCTTGGAAGCCCGGTACTTTGGTATCTCGCTTAAGAAAAAGGACCTGGAACAGGCGCTGAACTGTATACAAGCAGCCAATGCCCGCCTGCAAGTACTACGGCAGCAGCGGGTGCGGGAGGCCGACCAACTGGCCTTGGGGAACTTGGCTGCGGGCTTGTTCGAAGACGGGGTACGGATATGTGAAGGCCTGGCGGAAATCTCCCTGGCCAAGGAATCTTATTGGAAGCAGGGTTTCCGGTTTGCTGAAGCTAGTAAGGCTGCCGTGTTGCAGCAGTCTATAGCGGAGAGTAATGCCAAGAGCTATGCAGGCATTCCGGATTCTCTGCTGGCGCGGGAACGGGAGTTGACTACACAGATAGCCTATTACGAGCAACGGCTGGCGCAAGACCCTTATCACCCGGAGGTAGGCACTTGGTTTACCACCCTGGCGCAACTACGGCGGGGGCATGACCGCTTTATTTCCACGGTGGAGCGTGATTTCCCTGAGTATCATTCGTTGAAATACCAAAGCAAAGAGCTTACGGTAGAAGAACTGCAAGGCCGCTTGGCAACAGGTACGGCCATGCTGTCCTATTTTGTGAGGCCTCAGGACCAGCGCTTGTCCATCTTCCTGCTGACGGCAGAGGAGTTTAAGGTGGTGAACCTCTCCTTGGACCAGGAGTTTAATGATTGGATCGCCGGCATGCGGAACCATATGGTCTTCAATGTGTCCTCTGGCTATGGTTCGGTGATGTACCCCTTGTATCAGCAGCTATTTCCTCGTGCCCTTCGGATACCACGAGAGGTAAAGCAGCTCATCATAGTGCCTCACCGACAGCTGAGCCTGATCCCTTGGGAGGCACTCCTGACCAAGTCGGTGGATGATCTTTCCCCTTTTCATGAATACCCCTACCTGATCAAAAACTACGGGCTACAGTATAGCTACTCGGCGGGCCTGTATGCTCAGCTACAAGACCAAGGGGCAGCACAGGGAACAGAGGGCATGTACATGATGGCTCCGGTGGAGTTTGAAAACTTTGGGTTGGCATCCTTACCCGGTACGCTTCTGGAGGTAAATAATATTTCTAAGGTGACTGCGGCGAGTGAAATGGCCGTGACTGCCCGTACCGATGCCGAGGCAAGTGAGTTGATTTTTCGGTTGGATGCGTTGGATCAGTATCCCATCGTACACCTGGCGACGCACGGGGTGATTGATGCGGACAAACCGGCGCTTTCCCGCCTGTATTTGAGCATTGAGGATGAAGAGAATGCGCAGGCGGATGGAGAATTGTTCACCGGGGATATCTACGGTCTTTCTTTGGATGCCGAACTGGTGGCGCTATCAGCCTGCGAAACGGGCCTGGGTAAGCTACAGACTGGGGAGGGATTGCTAGGACTCACCCGCGCTTTCTTGTTTGCGGGCAGCCGCCGCTTGTTGGTTTCGCTGTGGACGGTGAGTGATCAAAGTACTGCTCAGCTGGCTACTCAGTTCTATTACTACGCCCTACAAGAACAGCAATCCTATTCGGAGGCTATCCGACAAAGCAAGCTGGAACTCATAAATGGCCAGACCTACGCGGCACCATACTACTGGGCTCCCTTTGTGCTAGTAGGGAAGTAAGGTGATTTCGGATGAATTAGCTTCCTTCCATCCAGTAATTTGATGAGTAGCACCTTGGTTAGGTATAATTATTATGAAATTTCTTCTGTTAATTCTGATTACAAGTCTGAAAACACTCTCCATTTTGGCCCAAACTCCTACTGACCCTGCTACCATCGTTCAGTTACAACTAGAGGCATACAATGCCCGGGACATTAATTCGTTCATGGAATTATTCTCTCCCGACTGTAAAATATTGGAGTTTCCGGGGGAAAAGGTACTGGCAGAAGGCCATGAAGCCACCCGAGCCCTATACCTAGGTCTGTTCGATAGCTCACCCAACTTACATAGCGAGCTAGTTTCACGTACAGTGCTGGGTACCAAGGTGATAGATCATGAACGCATCACCGGCAGAGCCGGAACGGACGTAGTAGAACTGGCCGTAATATTTGAAGTGACCGACGGAAAGATTACATCCGCCATGGTGGTACGGTAGTCTGGAAATCCGTCTTCGGCACGCGATTTGGTTATTTCTCATTGCCCACATGGGCATGGAAATCTAAATCTGCATCGCCATGAAACACATTACCATCATGCTTAGCCTCCTGGTACTGGTAGGCATTTCTAGTTGTTCTTCTATTCGGTTGGCCGACTCCAAACTGCGGCGTATCGAGGAGCCGTTTTCCGGCAACAAGTATTTCTCTGACAAGAAACATTTTCGCTCTACCGGCGAAGGCAAGGCCTTGGAGCTTACTGTAGCCAAGCGCATTGCGGATACCAATGCGCGCCAGTCGTTGGCTTCCCAGTTGCAAGTGACCGTACGTAGCGTGGCAGAGCAGTATCTGCAAAACCGGTCCATTAGTACAGACCTGGAAACTACCAGCAAGTACGAAGAAATCACCCGGACGGTGATTAGCGAAACCCTAAACGGAGTGGAGGTATTTGACCGGGCTAGCTACCAAAACAAGCGCGGTGAATACGTGCACTATGTAGCCATGCAAATGTCAACCTCTGCACTGGAGGATGACCTTACTCAGGCCATTCAATCGGACGATAAATTGCGCCAGGACTTTGATCTGGAGCAGTTTCGGGAGGTATTCCAGGAGGAGCTAGACCAGTTCGAAAAATAGGAGGCTGGATGGAGTGTACTTGTGCTCCACCCAGACAGGTCCAAGCCCTTATTGCTGCCGCTCTTTTTCGAACTGGTCTAGCTCCTCCTGGAATACCTCCCGAAACTGCTCCAGATCAAAGTCCTGGCGCA
>JBCBHI010000346.1:0-5642 GCA_038525885.1 Bacteroidota bacterium | reverse complement strand
ATAGAGCATACTCTGCTACGCCCTCGCCTGGAGGGGCAGCAGCTACTAGACTTGCAGCAGGAGGAACCGGATTCCTTAGGAGCACGCTACAGTGCCCGGACCAAAGATCCATTCTCCTTCCGCATTACGGTGGTATTGCCCCGGTACGGCGGTCGGTTTCGGGAAGAGGGCTTCCGCAACTACGCGGAGCAACTGATTCGCCAAGAAACCCCGGCCCACATTGGAGTAGAGATTCAGTGGCTCGATACGCTGTGCGGGCAGCGGTTTGAGACTGCCTACACGTCCTGGCTCGAAGCCATGAAAACCGTAAAGCCCTACTGGTTTGCTTTTGCCCCTTCGGAGAGTGATCAGCCGCTGGTACAAGCCTGGCTCGATGCCCACAATACCCTGGTAGATAGCTTACAAGTGCCCTGCCAGCCAGAAATTCGGGCATTGGATAATCAAGGAGTGCGTTTGCCAGAAGTAGATGGGAAAATTGCCTTCTATTTGGGAGATACTGACGTCTTCTTCCTCAAAACCAATCAACCCCAAGGGCGGTATACCATCAGCAAAACGGCACCGGAGGTGTCAGAAACGCATATAGACTCTGAGAAACAAACCACCTACGTGGGAGCCAATGGGGAGGGCTTAGTTACTCAGTTAGGCGGAGTAGGGGAGTACCATATCAGCTATGAGTCAGAGGATCAGGGTCAATTCTCTCCTATCCTGATTTCCGTTACGTTGCCGCCAGATCCCCGTACGGATCTCAGTACCATTCTTGCCCCCTATGCGCCCTACGGCCGCGTAGAACTATTTGAGTTTGTGAATAACCAACCGGTAAATGTATCTGGGGTGCGGGTTCTGGGCGAGTTTGAATACAACAATCGCACTCCCGAGGAGACCTTAAAACGGCAGCTGCCCAACGGTAGGTACTACATGAACTATTATGAATACAACAGCTCCCGTAGTACCTACATATTCTTTGAAGTCAATCAATCTCAAGAACTAAGTGATATCGCGAAAGCCAATGACCCGGCACCGCCGGATTTGGTGGCTCGGGTAGGACTCATTCCCTACAGTACCAATTTCGTCTTGTATCCTGATGAAAACCGCCACTACGTTCTGCAGCACAATTTCCAGACGTTCACTACCAAGCACATCTTTTTCTTTCATCCGAGACAAGGAGTGCTCACCCTCACTAAGGAGGGAGTAGATACAGTATTTAATATAGACGGGAATTCCCAGTACGAAATTGATATGGACGCGCTAGAAGAAGGCACCTATGCTGCGGTGTTTGAATCACCGAGCGAGTCGCCTATCTCTTTCAGTTTCGACTGGCTCTACGAGAAGTTGGATGATATTCGATTTAGTAGACTAAGTACCCAGTATCCTGGCGGTGGCCAGGTCCATTACATGGTCAGAGCTACCATGGTAGAGCATTCCAATGAGACTACCTGGAAGGTAGACGGTGAAGTTGTGAGCAACGATAGGCAATACCTACAAACCTGGTTCCGCTTTGAGCCCGGCAAAACCACCGTAACTGTAGAAGTAGAGGTGAAATTCATTCACCTGGGCAAGGAGTTCTTTGCCAACAGAACCATAGTATTTACCCAACTAGATGTCGTACGCTTCTGATATCATCATCGGCAAAGTGGTTGTAGACTACTACGCGGCTCCCGGTCAGGAGGTGACCGGGGCCATGGTGAATTCCCTAACGGAATACATTGAAGCCGAGGTGCTAGCCGCAGTGGAGGAATACCTGGCCGAACTTTCGCCAGAGGGGCAGGTCATCACCTGCGATGCCCTGGATATTCAACTGACCGAGCAAGACCTACAGGGCTGGGCCCATCTCGCGGCCCAGCAACTAAAGGATCGCTTGCAGGGCGCTGCTACCCAGGTGCCAGAGGCTCACCCAGCAGTCGCTATTTCCCAACCTGGGATGGGGCAAGCCCCTCAGGCACTCACACTGGCGTCGTCGTCCGGTTCTTGGGAAGAAGAACCTAGCGCCGATGCCGCACCGGACCCAGCGGCTGAACCTGACCTGGTAAGGGTGCCTCCGGCACTCAAAAATGCGGCCGCTTTTTTCCATTATCTCCACTCAGGAGTCTTACCCTGGTACATCCAGCCTTCGGCAGATACGAGTGCCGGAGAGCGTTGGGAGCATATCCAATGGCCCGCTGAAGTCTGGCATCGCCTGACCGATCGGCTACATGAGCCGTCCGCCTTCCGAGACCGTTGGATACACCGGGTGCCTACGTCCATTTTTATGACCTGGGTAGCACACCGGGAGATAGAAATCCTATCAGAAGGGGAGTTTGTGACCTTGCTCTCGGAAGTCCAATCCCAGGGCAACTTATCGGCTGACCGTGCAGAGATTCGTCGCTGGTTGACAGATATTCTACTGAGCAAACCTGTTGTAGGTTCACAGGGTAGTATTCTAGCCACACAGGCTGCTGAGGCATGGCTACCCTCTCCCATGGTATTGCAGTCAAGGGACCTTATTCAGCGGCTACTGACCCAGTGGGAGGCCGCAGGCTTACCTTGGCTACAGATACAGCAATACCTCCTTATTCCAGAAGGGATGAGTCCTGCACCCCCTGCTGAGCCTATGGCAACCGAAAAGGACCAGCAGTCCTCGTCGGTTTCCGGTGCCTACTCGTCTCAGGGTCAAGGAGGCCACACTGCTGGTGAGGAAAAGGAGCGGGAGCCTACGCATCCAGAACTATCCCTCGACCCGGTTGCAAACCAGGCTATTCCTACGGAGGAAATCCCTACCTCACCAGAGAGGCCCTTATCGGATTTGGAGGTAGCTGGTCTTCTCACGCCAGAAGCTTCCCTGCCCGAGGAAGTGTACCAATCCCATACGGGTATCGTGCTGCTGCATGCCTTCCTGCCCTCGCTCTTTAGCAACCTGGGTTGGTTGGATGGGGAGCACCAGTGGCGATCAGAAAGGGACCAGCAGTGGGCCGTATACGCCATCCATTACCTGGCTAGTGGTGAGGCAGAGCCAGAAGAGTCGGACCTCTTTGTTGCCAAACTGCTGGCCGGCTGGCCCGTAGCCGAGGTATTGCCCCAGGTAGAACCAGAGCCCTGGCTTCCGGCCTTGCAGGCCGAGATAGAGGATCTGCTGAAGGCCTTGCACCATAACTGGGCCCCGATGGACGGCTGCTCCTGGGAGGGCCTCCGCTATGACTTTCTTTCCCGCGACGGGAAGGTGGCGCGCGAAAACGACGCCCATTGGAAGCTGACCCTCGAAAAGAAGGTCTTCGATATGCTGCTACAAAAGATCACCTGGAGCCTCAGCTACATCCAGCACCCCTGGATGCCCGAGCCCCTGGTGGTAGAGTGGGACTGGGCGTAACCGGAAAAGCGGATGATGGAGCGCAAGTATATTCCCAAGGCTAGTCATGATCAGGAACCCGAAGCGGGCCCTGCTGGTAAAAGCCTCCAAGCCCTTTACGAGGAGGGAACCCTGTTTGCCCGACACTCGCCCAGTGGACCATATTATGATATCCACGGAAACTTTTTGGGTACTGATGAATATGGCTTTCAGGGAGAGATTCACATTACCACCAAGGCAGCTTTTCAAAAACATGTGCAAGCGGGCCGCCGCTATGCGAGCGGTAGGGCGTTAAAGGCCGATCCGAATACCCGAAAACTGAGGAAAACACCAGGGTTACCTCTGGCTGTGCAATCCAAAATATACACTCATGTATTGAGTCGTTTTGGAGAAATCAACCTTGGACGGTTGTATAAAGGCAAAGTATCTATTCGCAATTACAAGCGCACCTACTGGGATAAAAACAATAAATACATCGTACCGGGCTATAACGAACCGGCCAATTACGACCGATTTGGCACTACTCCGGTAGGCAACCTAATCAAGGTAACGGCCAAAATGGATAAGTACCTCAATGATCTATATACCGTGGAGGCCATTTGGAGCTTGTTGGGTATTCATGAATACCAAGGTCACGGAGTGAAAAAATATAGTGGTCAGAAAAAGAAGGGTGGAAATCACTTTATGGCTTACAGCGACCAGCACGCCCATAAAGCTACCTATAACCGGTTGCCAGAGCACCTGCGCAAGGAGATATGGAAGCGCAAGTGGAAATATATGATGATTGAGAACTATCGGAAGTTTAGAAATGATGCCCCGTGGTTGAATAAAAAAAGGAAATAACGATGCAAGAATCCATGACAAAGGAAGCTCAACAGGACCATGTAGGAGAAGAGGAAGCAATGGAAGGTGCTGAGGGCAAAAGTATTGTTGATCTGATGGGTAGTTCTGCTACGGGTGGGGGAGAGCAAAGCGTAATGCGTAGTGGTGCCAGTGTGAACACCGTTGGTAAAGGCATTAAAGTTGGGAATGTATATAGCTTGAATACCACTACCACTACGAAAGTTGGGAGTCAGCAATACCCGTTTTCCACCGAGTTTGCACCTACTGCTGAGTATTTACCATTGAGCAAAAGAGATAGGCAGTCTCGCACTACTGTAAGCATCGCCAAGGGAACACCTGTTCAAATTTTAAAAATTTGGCGGTCTAAATATGCACTGGTTAAACTTCTGGGTATTCGGGCAGCGGAGTTTGAATTTGTTGTATCTATAAATAAACTTGATCCATCTCCTCCTGAGTTTATATTAAACATTAGCTCCCAATTTTTTGGGAACTTTTTACACTCACTTTTAAAGGATAATAAAGTTCAAAAAGCTGATCCCGATTCGCTCAGCCTGCTTAAACAGGTAATGACCTTGATCCTGGTTTCTGCAAAAAGAGAAATCCCCGATGTAGGACGAGATTGGATGGAGCGGGATATTGTTAAGTATTTAAGACGAACTCAGGGTGCTAATTATAAGCATAGTTATAGTGGAAAACTGAAGGAATTTTATGACCATTCTCTCCGGTATGGAACACAGGTAGCCCGTATTCATAGAACAAATAGTCGTAATGGATTAGTACAGATAAACTATTTAACTAATAACACTGTACGTACCTCACAAGGAGTTGATGTAAACAACTGGTACATCAAAAAAGCTGCATTCCATTACAAAGATCTGTTTGATGTAGTAGAGGAAAAAAAGCCTGAGATCGTAAAAAAAACTAGAGGATATGAGAGTGGGGCCGAGATTTTTCTTGATGTATTTCATTTGGCAGCCAATACTTACCTTTTTATTTTGAATGGGGCTGCATTAATGGCAGAAGTAGCCGGTACAGCACCATCTGCCGGTACAACAGCAGGCCTAATTCCTGCTACAGCAGCTGCTATGCTTATTACAGGAGATGCTGCAATTACACAGATTGGGGTCATTTATAGAAAAACAACTGGCACCTATGAAGATGGAAGCAAAAGTAACCAACCAGTTATAAAACAATTGGCAGGAGCAGCATCAAAGTATATTACTGGTAATGAGCAATCAGGAGAGTTGATATATGAGGTGGGTACATTCAAATTGGGTTTAGTCAGAATTCATCAAAGTGTAACTGCTACAAAAACGATGATGATGGCAGGTAAGCATACAAAATCAATAAAACCAGCCTCGGGTGCGACTACTACTGCAATAGTGAAACGACAACAGTTGGTTAAAAGGAGTGGAAAGTGCTGAATCCACCAATACGGAGGAGTGGAGAAAGACCCGTCGAACGACGCTCGGGGCAGCGG
>JBCBHI010000345.1:0-5643 GCA_038525885.1 Bacteroidota bacterium | reverse complement strand
AGCTTTTCTACACTGTAGCCCAGGTGTTCCATCATACGGCGCACAATCCGGTTGCGACCCATATGGATTTCCATACCCAACACGCGGTCATCACCACCACCTACAATGGCTACATCTACTGGTTTGGCGAAACCATCTTCTAGGGTTAGGCCTTCTTGTAGTTTTACGAAATCGTCCTTTTCAATAGGACGGTCTAGAGTAACCTCGTAGAGCTTTTGCACCTTATGCGAGGGGTGGGTAAGCTTTTCTGCCAAGTCACCATCGTTGGTGAAAAGGAGCAATCCGGTAGTAGCACGGTCCAGCCTACCTACAGGAAAAACACGCTCTTCTCCTGCAGCGCTCACCAGCTCCATGACCGTTTTCCGCTCCATGGGGTCGCTGGTGGTGGTAATAAAGTCCTTGGGTTTGTTGAGCAGCAAATAAACGGGTGCCTCACCACTAAGGGTTTTGCCCTGATATTTTACCACATCTCCCGTAGTTACTTTGTAGCCCATCTCTGTGACTACCTTACCGTTTACCTTCACCTGCCCTTCGGCAATTAAGGAATCGGCTTCACGGCGCGAACAAATCCCTGCATTGGCAATGAACTTGTTCAGCCGGGTCTCCGTATTCTGTTTTTGGTCACGACCCTTGCTGCGAGCTATTTCCCGCATCTTGGATTGGTCGTACTCTGGTTTGCGAGTGTTTTTTGTAGGGCCCTTGGTGACAATTTTACGGGGGCGTTTGCCACTTTCCTTATTTTCGGAAGTTTTGTCCTCGCGGGGGTTGGTGTTTTTTCCGAACCGATCGGATTTGTTAAAATCCTTGCGGAACCCAGGCTTGTTCCCATCTTGGCGCGGTTTGCGATCAAATTTCCGGTCCCCCTCATAACGGGAGCCTTCCTTTTTGAAGCCGGGTTTTCTATCCTCCTGACGACCAGTAGTTGGGCGTTTTCCTTCAAACTTCCGTCCCTCGTCCTTCTTAAAGCTTCGCTTTTTGAACCCTTCGGTTCTTTCGCCATCCTTTCGGAAGCTACGAGGCTTATCCGTGCGGTCGCCAAAGGAGCGCTTCTTCTCAAACCCTCCTTTTGCGCCCTCTCCTCCTTTGTCTTCAAACCTTTTGCGGGTGCTGCTACTGGGTCGGCGAGCCGCGCGTGGTTTGCCAGACTCATCAGGACCTGCCTGGCGGTAGCCGGATGTTCCTTTCCTTTTGGGTTTGAAGGAGCGCTCCTCTGAGCGTGAAGAATTGAAGGTGCGGGAATTGTCTCGTGGAGATTTTCCGCTCCCTTGAGAGTTGGAACGGCGGCTGTGCGATTTGGGGCCCCCACCGCTGCGGCGAGGTCCTCCTGAGGTGTTTCCACCTCGTGGTTTGTCTGTCATAGGCGTGCAGTAATCACTACTGGATGCAAAGGCCTGTTATTCAGTCGATTGCTGAATGGGTATTGCACTGCAAAGGTACTGTGAATAGTTGGGAATGGCCCTACTACAATGCCTAAATCACCAAAGAAAATTTGGAAACCGCATGCATACGATTGCTGTACCCAAATTTTCCGCTAAAATCTATTTATAGAAAAGCCTCAATCTTTCGCATGAGTGCCTCCAGATACTCTACATCTACCTCATCAAAATCATTGAGATGATCGCTATCTACGTCTAGCACCAAGGCCACTTCTCCATCCTTGAAAGCCGGAAGCACTACCTCCGATTTACTGTCTGAGCTGCAGGCAATGTGTCCAGGAAACTCCTCTACATTGGGCACGAGTTGGGTTTTAGCTTCGGTCCAAGCAGCACCACATACGCCTTTGCCTTTGCGAATGCGCGTACAGGCTATCGGTCCTTGAAAGGGTCCCAAAACAAGTTCTTTTTCTTTGACTAGGTAAAAGCCCACCCAAAAGAAGCCCATACCAAATTTGAGTGCCGAAGCGATGTTGGCCAGGTTGGCCACCACATCAGGTTCTCCCATGATGAGACCTTCGATCTGCGGCATGAGTTCAGCATAGCGTTTGGCTTTGCTTGCATTTTCGGTGATGATTAATTCTTCCGCCATGGAGCATTAAGATTTTCTAGGGTGATTAACTCATTATCTCCTACCGAGACCGTTTCTCGTTGGGTTCCTGAGAAGACAGGTGCTGGAATACCGGTACCAAACTGGACATGCGGAGCGGTGAAAATTCGCGCTTCATCCCAAAGTCCGGCTTCGATAAACGCACCAAGAACCTGGGACCCACCTTCTACCAATACACTGTCCAGTTTGGCCTGGTACATGTCTTCTAACACACCAGAAAGAAAATCATTCCCTGCAATGGAAACGACTTCCGTATCAGGAATAGATTTGTCTGGGTGTTGTGTATACAACCTGGTGGCTACCGAGCCATCAAATATCTGATAACCAGGAGATAAACTTCCTGATCGGTCCAAAACGATGCGTGTAGGGTGCGAACCCGACCAATCCCTGACGGTTAGTGCAGGTTGGTCTTGTTTTACGGTATGCGAACCCACAAGAATAGCGGACTCCTCTGCTCGCCAACGGTGTACCCATTGTCGGGCTTGTGCATTGCTGATCCATTTGCTATCGCCATTCTCTCGGGCAATGAAACCGTCCGCAGTTTGCGCCCATTTGAGCAGGACATACGGCCGCTTAGCCCATTGCCCAGTCAGGAACCTGCGGTTCTGCGATTGGGCTTCTTCCTTAAGTATTCCGGTTTCTACCTCTATGCCTGCCTCCTTTAGCTTAGTAAGGCCTTTGCCTCCTACCAGTGGGTTGGGATCCTCCAAAGCCACCACCACTCGCTTTACCTTTTCGCGCACCAGCATGTCTGCACAAGGGGGAGTTTTGCCATGGTGGGCGCAGGGCTCTAGGGTCACGTACACGGTGGCATGGGGAAGTAGAGACCTATCCATCACACTGGCTACCGCGTTTACCTCAGCGTGAGGTCCACCGTAGGCTTTGTGCCAGCCCTCTCCAATCACTTTGCCTTTGTAGGTGATCACACAGCCCACCAAAGGATTGGGGGCGGCGTGGCCTCGGCCCAACTCGGCGAGTTCAAGTGCCCGCCGCATATATTTTTCATCGAGAGTGGGAGTAGGAGACATGGGGCAAAGATAGAAGGCCGGAAAAAATAAAAGCGTAATAAGGAAGCCCTATTACGCTTTTCTGCACATCGGTTACTCACTAAATATGACGATCAAACATTTAGTAGGACGTAAAGTTTTGATGGCATGAAAAAATATGCGGTTTGGATTCTGATCCCTGGCGTATTTCTATTGCTTCAGTTATTGCACAATGCCACCGAAAGTGACCTGGACCTGTCCGAACCTAAGTTTTTGGCGACTGACGATGCTGAAATCCGGTTTTACAATGTGCGTCAGCTCAGTTATGATAGGGAGGAAAGGAAGGACGCTAGTATGCGGCTTTTTCGGTACCGCCGCCGGCCTCTTTGGGATAGTACCACCATTACCGCGCAGGCCACTTTGGTGATCAGCCCCTTGCAGGACAAGGCCTTTGTCATGCTAGAACTCCTTGGTTTGCCCAACCGGGATACTGTTCACTTGCAGCTGGTAACATCTGACTCCACGGCCACACTACCTTTTGGACAAGGGTCTATGGTGGAGCATTTTCAGGTAGCAGGAGCAGTCTATCAAACCTTAGAAAAGGACGGCGCTGTTTTCTTAACGCAGCCCAATGGAACCAACCAACCCTTGCTAGAGGGTACCCAGGCCAGAGATGCCTACACGGCTACCTTGGAGGATTTTTTCAAGCTAGTTGGCCTCCGCTAGTTGGCCCATTTGGCGGTATCAATGATTGGATACGGGTACTGATTGCCCAGTTGGATGTCGAGTTGGTCTAGGAGAGAATCGGATAAGACATGAGGCCGATGGATTTTACCCCCTTGGATCTGGGCTAACTCTGGTACCCATGCCCGAACATAGTCTCCGGCTCCATCATAGCGTTTCGCCTGACTCATGATGTTGAAGTAACGGTCCTCCCGTGGATCATTCCCTACACCAGCTACGTAGTTCCAATTGGCCCAATTGCTACAAACATCATAGTCCACTAGTTGGGCTTCAAACCAGGCGGCGCCCCAGCGCCAGTCCAGCTGTAGGTCTTTTACTAAGAAACTGGCTACGTTTTGCCGACCCCGGTTACTCATAAAGCCAGTGGCCAGGAGTTCGCGCATATTGGCATCAATGAAGGGGATACCGGTATTCCCAGTGCGCCATTTTTCAAACAGGCCGTAGTCTTGTCGTGAGGCCAGACTACCCTGATCATCTTTGATACCCCCCGGCAGGAAAAGCCGGATACCATATTTTTTGGCAACAAACCGGAAATAATCCCGCCACAGCAACTCAAAAAAGAGCCAATAGGTACTTTGGTTTTTGGTGCGCTCCTCTTCGTAGCGTTTTATTTCATAGTAAATGGCGCGTGGTGAGATGCAGCCTAAGGAGAGCCAGGCGGAGAGTTTGGAGGAATAGGATTGGCCTAGCAATCCATTTCGTGTCTCTTTGTAATCCTTAAGTCTATCTTCCTCCCAAAAATACTGGTTGAGGCGTTCCCAAGCAGATTTCTCTCCACCAGTAAAGGGCAGAACCGATCTTTCATCGTATACCGCGGATGTATATCCCAGGCATTCCAAGGTGGGTAGTTCCCCAATGTCAATGGTGGGTGAGGCTAGCTGTTTAGGACTAGGAACCAAGGGCCGAACGTCTACATATTTTTCAGACTCCTTCCTGAATTTGGTAAACACATCCGGTAGATTCTTAAGTGGCCAGGGGATGTCTTCTTTGTGCAAAAGTGTGGATTGCCAAACCCGGTTGAGGGTGATATTATCTTTCCATAATTCCTTCTCTACGGCGTTTTCATCGGCTATCTCGTCAGTGGCAGCTTCTTCGGACACGAACACGGAAGATACCTGTAGGTCTCTTGCTACCTGTGGTATTACTTGGGAAGAAATTCCCTGCCTTAGGATTAATGAACCTCCCAGTGCAGTTACGGACTCCCTTAAGGCGGCAATGCTTTGTAATAGAAATTGGGCACGGTGAGCTTCTGTTTTGCAGAAACCGAGGGCGGATTCTTGCCCCTCTCTTGTGTCAAAACAATAGACAAGGAATACAGACTCACCGTGCTGCGAGGCTTCGTGAAGAGTGGCATTATCATGCAGGCGGAGATCATTGCGTAGCCAAACAAGGGTGCTATTAGATTTCATGCTGCTCCAACACTCTGTAGTTCAGGCAGGTTTTGAATAAATTCAATTTCCTGGCGAATAAGCGTATCGTTGATAACTGTCAATTTTTTTTAGCTTTGTTGGGATGCGATTTCCAGTCACTGACGAACGCTATGAAGCGAATTAATATTCATTCTTTCAGGTTTTTTCTGTCGGCAAGTTTCATTACCCAGGCCCTGCTTGTTTTCGCCTTGGTATTGATCACTATTCTCACCCTTTCCGGTGTATTGAGTCAAGGAGTACACATCATGCAGTCTGTTCAGCCTACCCAAATGTGGACAGAAAAACTGCGGGCTAATTTGCTATCTGCCTCGGGTCATTTGGACCACCATTTGGTAGCAGGTGACACCAATGCCCTGGCTGTTTCGCAAAAAGTATGGGAGAAGGATGTGCAAGAGGCCTTGGATAAGATTGAAACCTTCAGACCCAACTGGAACTACGCT
>JBCBHI010000344.1:325-5649 GCA_038525885.1 Bacteroidota bacterium | reverse complement strand
CCCCCAACCAAATTGTGGACTCATCCGTAAATTTTAGTATCTTCAGAAAATAATCAGATTCAAACTGTTACTCTGGAACCATATTTGCGCTAAGTAGCAAAAGGAAAACACCCAACATGGTAAAACGATACTTCATCGGCGTTATTTTACTTCTGAGTATTTGCTCAACAGCTACTTATGCACAGTCTTCATTCAATGCTGGTTCCTTGGATGGAGTAAACCAGATTGAATATTATCCCAATCCTGCAGTAGATTTTCTTTCTGTTAGCATTAAGAACTCTGATCTGAATAACGTTCAACTAGAACTGTTCAGTATCCTAGGCAACAAATTGAATGTATCTGCTGAGGCCATGGGTAATGATCGGTATCGTTTCGATGTACATGACTTGGATGCAGGATACTACCTGTTGGTAGTACGGGATCCTGTTTCACGATTCAGAGAAACGTACAAATTCCTAAAGAAGTAATTTTATTACCTCATAAATGAAAAAGCCGCTCTCAGCGGCATTTTCTATTTCTACCCTACCCTAAGGTGTGGCAGGTCATATTTCTTTGATGATATCCAGAATACCAGCGTTTTTCCCCTTGGGGCGAATCACCAACAAAGGAAACTCGGAATCTATCTGAATAACCCGCTCTGCAATACTACCAATGAAAAAAGCAGTGGTGGCGGTGCGGCCCTTGGCTCCGAATATGATTCCGTCAGCTTCCACTTCATGAGCCATATCGTAGATATCCGTCACCGGGTTGTCATTCTGGTCCAGGCTATACACATCCCGAATATTGATCCCGCTCACGTCAACTTTACTAATCCAGGCCTGGTATTCGCGTTTCGCATTTTCCTTTACCACTACGGCAAATTCATCGCGGGTTTTGCCAGAGTAGTGATATCCCGTAGGGATGGTATATACGTTTTGCACGATGATTTCCACTTCATCCGGCCTACGACGTGCTATTTCTACGGCTTCTTCCAAAGCCATGGTGGCAAACTCGGAAAAGTCAGAAGGCACTAGCAAGCGATTAAGCTCCTGTTTAGAACCTTCAGGCACAATAGCCAGGCTACATGCCGCACGGCGCGCCATTCGCTGGGCCAAAAAGCCACCGTTGTCATCGCCCTGTTGGCGTCTACCCAGTACAATCAGGTCTATATTGTATTCCACACTGGCATTGAGTACAGCCTTAGCAATCCCCCCTTCTTTGACCACCAAGTGTACCTTGTTGGAATCAATCTCCTCGCCAAAAGCCTCCTCAATGGTCTGGCGCATTTTATCCTGACGCTCGCCCATGGCAGCCTCAATCATATTGGGGTACTCCTTCAGTACCGCATCAGGCACATCAAAATTCCGCAGTACATTCACGAAATAGAGGTTCTCAGTGACCTCAGAGTGATAAATGCGCTGGGCGGTTTTCAGCAGGGTGTGATCCAAGTCTGAGAGATCTAACCCAATCAATACATTCCGAAATGGATACATATAGTTAACCTCTTGGAGATTTTTTGCAAAGCTAGGACAAAGACTTTAGAAAGAGATTCCATCTCTCGATTAAATCTCTGCTCTTCATTTTGCAAACGATTACCGACTACCTACTGTTCATACTCTAGACGCTTTTCGCTACACCATTCTGGCAAAACCGAATATAGGAGGAGTGTAGACTGCCAAGGCCAAAATCTTTACCTTCACCGCCAGATAACAAAGAATCGAAATCCATGGAATTTATCTCCGTAGAGACCCAATACGCACCCCACGTTGCCTTAGTTCGGCTCAACCGCCCTAAGGAACTCAACGCATTGAATCTTCAACTCATGGGCGAGCTCCGCGATGCCCTGAAAGCCTTAGATGCTGATGATTCTGTAAGGGCGATAGTCTTGACCGGAAATGAGCGGGCCTTTGCTGCCGGGGCAGATATCAAACAAATGGCCGGGAAAACCGCCATTGATATGTTGGTAGTAGATCAGTTCAGCACCTGGGATCAGATCAAGAAGACCAAGAAACCCTTGATTGCGGCGGTTTCCGGATTTGCCTTGGGCGGAGGCTGCGAGCTATCCATGACCTGCGATATGATTGTGGCTTCAGAAACGGCCAAGTTTGGTCAGCCTGAGATAAAGATAGGAGTGATGCCCGGAGCCGGGGGTACCCAGCGCCTTACAAGGGCTATAGGGAAAGCCCGCGCCATGGAAATGGTATTGACGGGTAACTTTATTTCAGCAGAAGAAGCAGAACGGTTTGGCTTGGTAAATAAGGTAGTACCTGTGGAGGTGTACCTGGAAGAAGCTGTGAAACTTGCATCCACCATCGCAACTATGTCTCCCTTGGCATCACAACTAGCCAAGGAGGCAGTAAACCGGTCTTACGAAACCCATTTGGATGAAGGTTTGCACTTTGAACGCAAAAACTTCTATCTGCTTTTTGCCTCCGAAGATCAGACCGAAGGTATGAATGCATTTGTCGAAAAAAGAGCACCCCAATTCACAGGAAAATGAAATAAGCCTTAGTATGGTCTTGGGGTTAGTATTCCCCAAGGCTTTTTCTTGGTACTGACTATGCGGATTATCTATTTATCACTTCTTCTCGTTGCTTTTTTTCTACCCCACCTTTCCGTTCAAGGCCAGGATTATCCTTATCACAAACATTTACCACGGATCACACCTCATAAGCCGGGATACGAATACCTCAGGGTACTGTCGGATACCAAAGCCAGATACTACGCCATCGGGGTACAAACAGGTATTGTACCCAGTATTTACGTGGGGCCGTTTGAGCCACCTTTATTCACCTTTCCAGGTATTTGGATCGAAGAAGGCAATAGGACCTACTTACCATCAGGGCGGTTTTGGGATTGGGCACCACACCTACGGGTCACCCTTTTGCGATGGCAACAGCCCCACGAAACGTTGGGTTTTCCCAGAGCCTTCTGGGAAGGAATCGGTCTTTCTACCGGCACTAAATTTCTCTACGGTATACCGGCACCATCTTTCCAGGCCTTTGGCAAGGAATGGAAATGGCATATCGTGGGGGGACTGGGTGCGCAGTTGGACTTCCGCAGGCAACGAGACATGGTGTATTGGAACGATGCGCTCAATGATTACTTCACCAACGAAATATGGGATTTTAGGATTAGGCCTACCATTTCAGGCCACTTCACTATGCGCCTAGGCCATGGCAAATAAGCCCTAAAGCTCATCCCCTACCCTATCCAATTCCTTCGCCATCATTCGGTACCGCAATACTCCTCTCACTCGTGAGGCAGGCACTATACCGATATATCGGGAGTCTCGGGCATTGTCCCGGCTGTCTCCCAATACAAAGTAGTAGTCTTCCGAAAACGTGTATACCTCAGAATCATTCCTGGCCTGATCCCGGTTACTCACCTCTACTAACTCACCATAGCGCAGCGAAAACTCCTCGTTTTCGGACACCGTCATTCCAGCCTGAGGAATCCATAGCGGGCCAAAATGATGAGGATTCCAGGCGTCTGGCCAGGTCCATTTCCCATACTGATGAGGGCTTCCCGGCTCTTGTAGGGCTTGCTCTACCCTAGCCACCCAGTTCTCGGCCGTCCCCAGGTTTTCTGCCTCCTCCTCCGTCAAGTGCACCAAATACCCGCCAGGGAAGGCATTGGCTGCCCAGGGCTCAATACCCCTCCTCTCCCAAAAGTCAGGGTTGAGGACTTTGCCGCCTTTGGGAGCTACTTGATATTGGAAGGATAGGTTTTCCGATGGCACGTCCATCAGTTGCCCATTGACCAGCACCCGATTATTTTGAATAGCTAAGCTATCCCCCGGCATACCCACCACACGAAAAACCATGGAATAGGTATCCGTGGGATCCCTGAAAATCAGGAAATCAAACCTTTCCACTGAGGAGGTTAATTGAGCCGCAACCCTATCACCCGGCAACAGTGTAGGCGCATTGCTAGGGGTAGGAATATTAAAGAACTGGACCGATCCTATATACGGGGTAGGCAGTGGGGTACTCAAAAACAGCTGAGCTAGTAGCAGATACATGCCCACCATATACCCCAACAGGATGTACCAAGTATCACTCTTTGCAGAACCTACGGCATTCTGTTGTTTGGCGATACGAACACTATATGCCACAGCCACTAGAATTAGCAAAACAATGATGGAGTAGCCTACCAGTAGGACGGTAAATGAAAGGGCTATAAACCGCAAAGCCAGAAACAGCAACATCAAAACACCTAAAGAGGCCAAAGCCCATTTAGGCCTGCGGAGATACAGGAATCCCGCACCTAGAAAGAAGAGGTTGAGTAATCCTGCTACCCAACCTCTTTTTTGTGATTGTTCGTTCATTTAACCCTTAGTCCAAAAGCAAAGAATTACCTCTTCGGTCATCTTCAAATCCTTGCCAAATGTACATAGCTTTACCGATCAAGAAGGAAGCAGGCACGAACCCCCAAAGCCTGGAGTCAAATCCATTATCCCGGCTATCCGCCATGAGCCAGTAGGCATCTTCCTGAAAAGTATATTCCAGGATTGGTTTTCCATTCCGAAGTACGGCCGAATCTGTCCAGACCACATTACTATCCTCCAATAATATATTCCGTTTGTAAAGACGCCGATTCACCGAATCGAGAGGAATAGTCTGTCCTGCCTGAGGCACCTTAAAGGGCCCCATCTGGTTCTCATTCCAACCCGGTACTGCTCCGGCAAAAAGCCTATCGTTTACCCGGTTCGGGTCAGCTTTTCTGGTTTCGTACCGCAAAGCCCAAGCGTTTTCTTCTACAATCTTTTGAGCGACTGCTTCTGTGGTGGTAATGATATACCCCCCGGGCCTGGGTCCGGCACCATCCAGGCCATATTTCTGCCAAAAGGAGTAATCGATCTCGGTTCCTCCCTCACTATAGATGGTAATGGAATACTGCAACTTCGAAAACGGCTCGGTGAGCGTACCTTCTACATAGCACAGATTGTCCCGCAACTCTACCATTTCACCCGGTAAGCCAATAACCCGGTCTACATCAACTGATAGAGCAAAGAAGGGCTTAGGATAATACACCGCAACCAAGTCGCCACGTTCCACATCAGCATTGGTCTTAATCACCAACTGCTCCCGGTTATAAAGCAAGGGAGCTAAGCTGTTATTTGTCATGGTGACTATTTTCAATGGGCCAAAATCTGGTTTCTTCAACCAAGTATAAGCTCCAAAGTCTACCACCAAAGCTACTACCAGTAAAATCAACGGATTGGTGGCAATCTCACCTCCTGGCTCCGTTTTTCTAGCTTTGGTAACGGCCAGCAAGAGGGATAAGATCATCCATAGTATGTAAACTCCACCTACCCAGTACAACGTGGAAAAAGTATTTGC
>JBCBHI010000344.1:0-315 GCA_038525885.1 Bacteroidota bacterium | reverse complement strand
AGAGCAATCCGGTGCCCGGCAACACCAAGCTAAGCAAGGCTGCTACCAGCGGATTTTTGGTTTTCATAATGTGGTTTTTAGTGATTTTCAGTAATTACTTCAGGAATTCAGTCGCTTGATTTACCGTTTCGGTGACGGTAAACATATCATATAGCCGGGTGATTTTTAATACTTCAGTCGTTTTTGGCTGAAGGGATGCAAGTACCAATTTGCCTTCGGCATTTTGGATTGCAGTGTAACTCGAAATAAGCTGCCCAATCCCGGTTGAATCCATGAGGGGAACCCTTTCCAAATCAAGGACAATTTGTTTCATAT
>JBCBHI010000343.1:0-5651 GCA_038525885.1 Bacteroidota bacterium | reverse complement strand
TACCGGCCTTATGGTTATCCGTGGATATCACTTGGCCAATGGTGACTCTCACCGGAATGTAGCCTTCAGGTCTTCCAGGTCAATATTGCCGTTCTCTGCCGTTTTCACGATCACCACATCCATACCTGCCATCACCGCTGACGCAGGGTTGGTGCCGTGGGCAGAAGCTGGAATGATGGCTACATTCCGGTGAGAGTCACCATTGGCCAGGTGATATCCACGGATAACCATCAGGCCGGTATACTCACCCTGTGCTCCCGAGTTGGGTTGCAATGAGGTATCCGCAAAGCCCGTGATTTCAGAGAGCCAGACCCGCAGGTTCTCAAATATCTTTCCGTAACCTGCCGCTTGGTCTAAGGGGGCGAAAGGATGCAAGCTACCTAGCTCCGGCCAGGTAATGGGAAGCATCTCGGTGGTGGCGTTCAGCTTCATGGTACACGATCCCAATGAAATCATGCTGTGTACCAGAGAAAGGTCTTTATTCTCTAAGCGCTTGATGTAGCGCAGCATTTCGTGCTCAGAATGGTACTGGTTGAACACAGGGTGCTCCATGTAAGCACTGGTTCTTACCAAGTCTTGAGGCCAAGTGAGAGCGAGTTCACTTGCCACCGCTTCCAGGTCAAAAGCCAGTGTGTTTCCAGCTGCTTCCGCAAAGATTTCCAGGATGTCCTGGACGTCGGCGATGCGTGTGGTCTCATCCAGCGCCAAGCCGATGTTTCCTTCCTCGAAGTAGCGGAAATTCACCTGCCGACCTTCGGCTACCTTACGTACTTGGCTAGCCTGCTCAGGGGTGGTAGCTACCTTGAGTGTATCGAAGAAATTATCATTGGTCTGGCTATAGCCAAGACTTCCCAGGCCTTGGGCCACAAGTTGGGTAAGCCCATGGGTGCGCTCAGCTATGGCTCTCATGCCCTGTGGGCCGTGGTACACCCCGTACATACCTGCCATCACAGCAAGCAGTACCTGCGCAGTACATATATTAGAGGTGGCCTTTTCTCGCTTGATGTGCTGCTCCCGGGTCTGCAAGGCCATCCGGTACCCGTCGTTTCCGTGTCGGTCCTTAGATACACCTATGATACGGCCTGGGATTTGGCGTTTGTACGCTTCCCGCGTAGCAAAGAATCCTGCATGAGGTCCTCCGTAACCCATCGGGATACCCAGTCGTTGGCTTGATCCTACCACTACATCAGCACCCATTTCTCCAGGAGCCTTTAGCATGGTTAGGGCAAGTAGGTCGGTAGTCATAGCTGCCGTCACCCCGTTTTCATGGGCTGCCTCTATTAGGGCCGAATAGTCCTCTACAGATCCGTTGCCGTCAGGGTAGGAGAGTAGCATACCGTACAATTCAGGGTCCTGTACGTCCAAGGCTGAGCGATCAGCTACTACCAACTCTATGCCCATAGGCTCAGCTCGGGTTTGCAGCAAGGCGAGTGTTTGGGGCAGTACGTTGTTATCAATGAAGAACTTAGGAGCTTTCTTCTTATCCTTCTTCCGCAGGCTAAATAGCATGGCCATAGCTTCCGCGGCGGCGGTACCTTCATCAAGCAGAGAGGCATTGGCTAAATCCATTCCAGTGAGGTCCGAGACCATGGTTTGGAAATTGATCAGGGCTTCTAATCTGCCCTGGGCTATTTCTGCTTGGTAAGGAGTATAGGCTGTGTACCAACCTGGGTTTTCCAGAATATTCCGTTGAATCACCCCCGGAGTTACATTGGGGTAGTAGCCCATCCCGATGTAAGAGGTGAACAACTGGTTGTGAGAAGCCAATTCCCGAAACTCCTTCAAGAACTGATTTTCAGTCCGGGCCTTTGGCAGATTCATCGGTTGGGTTAACCGTATAGAATCCGGAATCGTCTCTTCGATCAACTGCTTCATGGATTCCACTCCAATCGCCTTCAACATGGCGGCTACTTGCTCGGCGTCGGGTCCGTTGTGCCGACTGGCAAACCGCTCCGTGTAGTGCACGTTCAGATTCATAGAATTTGACTTCGGATTTTTATATTATTCAAAGATTGGGGCTCGATTTAGGCCCGCAAAGTTACAATATATTATGATATCAGTGGGTATCTCGTCCAATAGAATATCCGTTTAGTCGAACCTGTCGCCGTAAGTCTAAAAGCATCGCTGGCGGGCTCGTATTAATTCCTATTTTGCGAGATAAGTTTCCTTAATCTTTTGTCCACGGAATAAGTTTACAGGCGATGAAAAGAATTTTAATAGCATGCGGGGTAGGTGTGATGATGACGGGTATTTCTTGGGGGCAAGACATAGCCACTACCTATGCAAATAAAATCACCCAGGAAGATCTGAGGATGCATTTGGAGGTAGTGGCCTCTGATAGTATGGAAGGGCGAGCCACAGCAACGGAAGGGCAAAAGCGGGCCGCCCGGTACATTCAGTCCCATTTCGAATCACTGGGATTGCAAGGAGTAGCTGAAGGTGACAATCCCTACCAGCAGGAGTTTAAGCTAGAGGAACGTACCTGGGGAGAAGTAACCCTGGAAGCCAACGGGAATGAATTCAGAAACCTAGAAGACTTTTTCTACATCGGCGATAAGTCCATGCGGTCCATGGATATGGAAGTGGTATATGTAGGTAAAGGCGAGGAGTCCGACATCGAACAGATGGACCTGGAAGGCAAAGCGGTGGTGATATTTGCTCCCGGTCGGGGTGCTTCCAACGCGCCCATGGAGCGTTGTAAAGAAAAAGGTGCCGCTGCCTTTTTGGTGATTTATTCGGATGATCAGGAGCAGTTTATGGGTTTCATCAATACCTATAAGGTATACCTGGCCCGGCCCCAATTGGGTTTTGCCGTAGAAGAAGAGGATGATGGTGATGCGGTGTTTTTGATTTCTCCTGATATAGCTAGTGCCATTCTGGATCAGCCTTTTGATGATCTGAGGAAGATGGCAGAGAGGGGTAAGGCAGACGAAGTAGAGCCTGCCGAATTAGAATTGGCCGCCGCTCGTGAAGTGAAGGAACTCGTTTCTAGTAATGTAGTAGGTTTCTTGGAAGGTTCTGATGAGGAACTCAAGGATGAGGTGCTGGTGATTACGGCGCACTACGATCACCTGGGAACGGGAAATGACGGGGATGTATTTAACGGTGCAGACGATGACGGTTCGGGTACTGTGACCGTGATGGAACTTGCCCAGTCCTTTGCAATGGCAGCGGCGGAAGGCAATGGCCCCCGCCGGAGCGTCCTGTTTATGTTGGTTTCTGGTGAGGAAAAAGGCCTTTTGGGTTCCGAGTACTACACTGAGAATCCCATTTTCCCGCTAGA
Organism: Bacteroidota bacterium; assembly: GCA_038525885.1. Classification (GTDB taxonomy): domain Bacteria; phylum Bacteroidota; class Bacteroidia; order Cytophagales; family Cyclobacteriaceae; genus DMST01. The sequence continues at coordinate 2,368 of JBCBHI010000343.1, read as the reverse complement.
GAACACAGTAACCAATCTCAATATTGATATGATTGGCCGGATAGATGATGCACACGAGGACGATCCCTACTTTGTGTATTTAATTGGTTCAGACAAGCTGAGTACTGAACTCCATGAGTTGAGCGAAGCAGCCAACCAGGAGTACACTAAGCTGGATTTGGACTATCGGTACAATGATGAAAACGATCCTAATCGGTACTACTACCGTTCAGACCATTACAATTTTGCCAAGAACAATATCCCGGTGGTATTCTATTTCAATGGAACACACGAAGACTACCACCGTGTTTCAGATACCGTGGACAAAATCCATTTTGGTAAAATGGAGCGGATTGGCCGCTTGGTATTCTATACAGCCTGGGAAGTAGCCAACCGTGACACACGCCCTGCTTTGGACGAAAAGGAGGAGCCTATTGCGGACGATGACGAATGATCATTCGGTATATTCCAAAACAAAGCCCCGAGTCGGATGACGGCTCGGGGCTTTTTTGTGTTCTATGATCTGGTATTACCCAGCAGCGTAAGGCGGCTCAGCAGGCGGTGAATAAGGTATGCCTGTATAGTTATATGGGGTAATGGCCCTGAGCTCGGTTTTCACCTCTTCGGATACATTCAAGGTCTCAATAAACTCCCGAATGGTCTCCTGCGTGATGGCCGTATTTTTCCGGGTAAGAGCCTTGAGCGCCTCATAGGGCTTGGGATATCCTTCCCGTCGCAGTATGGTTTGGATGGCCTCAGCGGCCACCGCCCAGTTGGCTTCCAGATCAGCTTTCAAGGCTGCTTCATTCAACTCCAGCTTGCCCATGCCTTTCAGTAGAGACTGCAGGGCAATGACCACGTGACCCAAGGGGACTCCTACATTTCGGAGCACGGTACTATCCGTAAGGTCACGCTGCAAGCGCGAAATAGGAAGTTTGGCGGCCAGGTGTTCGAATACTGCGTTGGCAATGCCCAAGTTGCCTTCTGCGTTTTCAAAATCAATAGGGTTCACCTTATGAGGCATAGCTGAGGAACCCACTTCCCCTTCTTTGATCTTCTGTTTGAAGTAATTCATGGCTACATACTGCCATACATCCCGCGAGAGATCGATAAGTATGGTGCCGATGCGCTTAAAGGTATCGAAGAAAGCTGCCAGATGGTCGTAGTGTTCTATTTGAGTAGTAGGATAGCTACGGTTGAGACCCAAATACCGTTCTACAAACCCATTACCAAAGGCAAGCCAATCGGTGTTTGGGTAGGCCACGTGGTGGGCATTGAAGTTGCCGGTAGCCCCGCCAAATTTAGCGGAATAGGGAACCTGCGCCAATGAGACCAGTTGTTGGTCTAGCCGCTCTACAAACACAAACAATTCCTTGCCCAGGCGGGTAGGGCTAGCGGGCTGACCATGAGTACGGGCCAGCATGGTTACCTCACTCCATTGCTTTGCAAGCTCAGCCAGAGCATTGCGGGTCTCTAATACCATGGGTACAATAACCTGGTCCATAGCCTCCAGTAAAGAAAGAGGGATGGCGGTGTTATTGATGTCTTGTGAGGTGAGGCCAAAGTGAATGAATTCCTTCTGTTCCCCTACGCCGAGCGCCTCAAATTTCTCTTTCAGGAAGTACTCCACCGCCTTTACATCGTGGTTGGTAGTCTTCTCAATTTCCTTGATGACTTCTGCGTCTGCCTCGCTGAACTGCTTTACAATTTCCCGGAATTTGGGAAATAGGTCAGGGGAGATGCCTGCCAGCTGGGGCAAGGGCAATTCACAAAGAGCAATGAAGTACTCAACCTCTACGTGGACACGGTAGCGGATGAGGCCGAATTCTGAAAAGTATGGGGATAAGGGTGCGGTCTTGCTTTGGTACCGACCGTCGATGGGCGAAATCGCCGTAAGCGGAGTGACTTTTTGCATGTGTAGTAACTAAGGCGCAAATATAGGTGATAGGAGGTGGGAAGTTCGAGGTTGGAGGCTGGAAGTTATACGTTGGACATTCTGTTTTTGCTCCTGCCAACACTTGGACCCTCGGTCCTCACACTCCTTACTCACACTGGCTATGCGCCAGGGATGGAACGGCTTTTGTCTGAGCTCCTCCCTGAGCACCCTGAGGCTCCGCGTAGCGGAGAACCTCGAAGGGTGCCCGGGGAGAGCGAGTAGTGACAGCCCGGCCCGCTTGGGTGGGCTGCAGGGTTGGGCCGCGGGAGGCGCCCGTTTATTTTAAATCTGGCTTCAGGAACTATTAGCCATGCGATAGACTTAGCAGAGGAATCTCTCTGAAGGTGAATAAATAATTGAGAATGTGCGGGTTATCCTGAGAAAGCTTCCTAATTTTGCGCCCCTTTACGGGAAAAGCCTTTGTGGGGTGCAATAAACCCAGAGTGAGGTAGT
>JBCBHI010000342.1:0-5659 GCA_038525885.1 Bacteroidota bacterium | reverse complement strand
TCTCCATTGAGGAAGGTTGCCGTTGGCAGAGGCTTTGAAAAAAGTGAGATCCATGGAAATTGAGTTTGTAGGTTATACATCATCATCTGGCAGATGACAGGTATCACCGTAAACTTTCCCCAAAATATTGGTACCATGACTTCACATATGTGAGATAAGCAGCTTAGGAGGCAATTTCTTGCCTGATACGGCTAAGGCTTCCTGGGTTGATGCCTAAGTAGGAGGCTATGTGGTTGATGGGTACGTGTTGGATAATGGCCGGATGATGCTTCACTAGCTTGAGGTATCGTTCTTTAGCAGTCAAGGTATTTAGGTCAATGATTCGTTGGCGGCTAGATTCCAAGTAGTGCTCTAAGATTTTGCCTACGTACTGCTGTGAGGTTTCCCCTTGGCTGGCCACTATCTCGTTGTCTTCGCGGGTTATGCGCAGCAGAGTACAGTCCGTGATGCAATGTAAGTTGTCCTGGGTAACTGTCTGCTGGATAAAGCTGTGGTAAGAGGTGAAGAACCGTGGACCGTCGTTGATGTCGGTAGTGATTTCCTTGTCATCTGCATCAAGGTAGTAATTCCGCATATAGCCAGTCACCAGGAAGTTGTGGTACCGGTGGACGGTGCCTGCCGATTCCAGAATAGTGTCCTTTTTTACTCTAACGGGTTTAAAGTATTGCCGGCACAGGGCTTGGTCATGTTCCGGGATGGCTACTAGCTGCCTGAAAAAGGCAAACAGCGCCTGAAACATGCTTTCTGTTTCCTCAGGTTCTTCAATGGGCAGGCATTCAGCTTCGGGATTCTGCATGGAATTGTGCTTCTATGCCACCCAAAGTAATGAATATGCCACATACCCTTGGGGGAGTTCTATCCCTGGCCCGGTATTACTCATTTTCAATCCTGGAGTTGAATAAGAGACCCAGCATACGGTAGAAGCTGCCTTCGTGATAGTTGGTCTCCTTCTCCGTATCTACCCGGTGTACCATCACCAAGCCCGAGTCCTAAGGCAAGCAAGTGTAGCTTCATGGATTAGCCGTTTTTCCTCCTAATATACTGGTTTGTTTAAGTTTGGCTAAACAAAATAACTCCCATCCGTCGGATTACAGCTTGGTGAGTTTGACTAGGACTACGTCGTTTTGGTTTAGGCTAAGATCCAGCGTGTAGCTACCGTTTTCTACTTGAATTACCTCTTGCCGGAGGGCAGCCCCGGTAATCATACTCTTGAGGTGAGCCTCTTGCGAACGGGAAAGCTGGGCGGGCAATCCCATATCATAGTAGGCCGAAAAAACGTCGTTGTGCAGGTAGCCAGTTTTGTACACGGCCAGGGAGTAAGTGCCTACGGTCAGGTTTCGGACCTGTATGCTGGCCTGCCCGGCTGCTTGGGCGGGGTGTTTCATCCGGTAGTACACCTGGTTGCTCTTACCGCCTTGATCAGGGTAGGTGAAATCCCAAAGTAACACCTGCACATCCTCCCCCTGCTTGCAGGCCCAGGCACTTTCGTCGGAGACTTGTAGCTCCGTGTTGCCCATTTGGTTCAGGTACTCATACACGAAGTAGGTGGGCTTTTTGATGCCTTGTAGATTCATCAGGCCAAAACCACCGTGGAAGGGCGTTTGGGGGATCCCTGATTCCTCGAAAATATCCGTAAATACCCAGTAGGACATGGAGGTGGTGTACGGCTCTACTTTCTTCAAGGTATTCAGCACGAAAGGGGCGTTTTGGTATGTATCGTGTACCGGATCTCGTGGACTGTAGGAGGAGGACCACTCCGTGATATGGTATTCTACCTGGGGCTGGCTAGAGGCTTCAATCTGCCGATGACCGGAAAGCACCTGCTTCACCACATCCTCAGGATCTTCCAGCATAATCAGTTGGTTCTTCCCAAACTCATCCAGAAATCCCTTTACGTTGTAGGCATGGGTGGAAATGAAATCGAGCGGCACCTTATGCTCCTCGGTATACTCCAGGGTTTCGGTGATCCAGCCTACCCCGGCCGTAGCGGGCCCGCCTACTCGGTATTCTGCACTTACCGCCTTGATGGCCGTCACGGCCTGTCGGTACATTTCAAAGTACTCTTCCTGGGTGCCGGAAAAGAAAAAATGCAGGTTGGGCTCGTTCCACACCTCAAAATACCAAGTTTTCACCTCCTCGTGGCCGTAGCGTTCCGTGAGGTGGCGTACAAACGCCTCTATGAATTGGTGGTATACCGCGAAGGAGCGAGGAGGATTGATGTTGCCCTGCCACCAGAAAACGGTCTCTTCCCCGTCCGTCATAGCAGCAGGCATAAAGGACAGCTCTACGAAGGGTTTCATCTCAATCTCCAGAATGAAATCGTAAAGCTTATCAATATACTGCCAGTTGTAGATGGGTTGCTGATTTTCGTCCTCGGCATATACTCCCATATCGTCATGAAAGATGCCGTGAAAACGGATGTATTCGAAACCGCAGTCCGCCTTGAGCTGGCGCAATTGCGATTGCCAGTCAGCGCGCAAGCCTTCGTTGGCCCTGCCCGCCCCAATACATGCACGGGCAAAAGGAGAGAAGGGTCCCTTCACCTGATCTACATCCACGGCTATTTGCCTTACGGGCTGTGCATTTAGCCAGCTAGAGGCCGAAACGAAAAGAAGGAGTAACCAGGTCTTGGTCTGCATGGTGGCAGGCTTTTTAAGTTCTTGAGTAGGATCAATAGGTCCTCACAAGATACCGCACTCCCTTATGGTAGGCTAGCGGAAAACTAAGCTTTTGACACGGTATGGCCTCACAGCCGGGGTAGTCCGGCTACCAAAGACCGCCATTCGGTCAGCTCCTGCTGTCCCGGTTTGCGTAAGCCGAAAAACTGAACCACTAGTTCTCGTTGCGCATCGTAGCATTCCAACGCCGTTACATCGCCATCCTCGGTAGGCTTCACTACCACCCATACATCCGTCACCAAATCCACCCGCAGGTGCATGTTGAAGTCTGGGTCCAGTACGTTGAGCCATTTCTCTTTCCCCTTAGGCCCTCGCTCCAGCATGCGGATGGTGCGCACCGTGTCCTGATGGATTTGCAGGTTGCCCCGGTTGCCAGCAAATACCATGATGGGAAGCTTCTCTTGCGAAGCCTGCTCCAACATCGTTTCTATACTGCTCACGGCTATCCGGTGGCTATACCGCCCTTCGGCCATTTCTACCGCATGGTAGCGGTGGGCTTTGTACTTGCCTAGCAAGGGGAAGAAGTCGTGCGTGTCTTTCAGTTTTGCCCAGTCCGCCAAAAAGGCTTCTTGGTCTACCTCTTGGTGGTAGGAGGGTGGCTCGTAGGGGGAGGTGGTCAAAACGGAATTTTGAGTAGGCTCGGTGAAGTCTGCCAGCAGTTGGGCATAGGCCTCCCGGTTACTTTCCGGCTGCAAGAATACCTTGGTAATGGCTTGCCCTTCGTGATCGAAGAATTGCAGGCTGGTGAGCTCGCGGTCACCTGCCATTTTGTGTACCGCAAAGCCTGCGTACCAAGATTTCAAAAATACCCGGGTTTCAATAGGGCCCAGCACCACGGCCATGTGGTGGTTGCCTTCGCCAAATACGTTGATCTTTTCAAAAGCCCCTTTGTGCTCCAATACACAAGCGTCGTTTCGGGTAAGAGACATGACCCGGCCTAGCTCGGGTAGCCGTTGTAGCAAGGCTGCCCAATTGGGTTGTAGCCGCTGCGCCTCTTGCCCCACTTGCGTGGCCAGCAGCTGCCCCTCGGAGAGCCCCAACTGTTGGGCGGCTTCCCGGATTCGGATACCTGGTTGCTCTTCTTGCACTTGCTGCCAGGCTTGCTGAATCTGGGCGGTGTCGGTAGGGTCACTGATCTTGATATTCTCCATGGGGGTAAAGGATAGCGGTCTATTTTCAATATCGGGAGGCACGGCTCAGTATGCAAGACCGTTCCCCGGTACCTGCCCGAAATAGAAGAAGTAATGAGGCTTAACCCTACTTGGTTAATTCCATGCATCGTTGCCAACGGGCCATTAGGAAAATGTAAAAATGTAGAGGTCCTGTAGGGAGGATGTCTCATAATGAAGCCGAAATTTCGGCTCGCCAAATTTACATTGGGAGGTAAAACTCCTTTCCCTACTCAGGGAAAGGTGGCCGGAGGCCGGAAAGGGTTTTTCCTTATCGGAATCACCTAAATGGCCCGCTAGAGCTGATTTTCATGCCGATGAAATTTTAACCCCTTCACCCTGCGGGAGCTTCCCCTGGTTAGGGCCGGGGTCGCGCTCGACAAGCAGTTTCAAAAAATATTCGGTAGCAAAATCGCAATTACACCTTTTGGTAACCCCCCTTCCTAGGCGATAACCTTACTAAACCCTCTCCTTCTTCCTCATTTTCTTCAGCCACCAGTCCAGCCGGGTTTCCGGCTTGTAGTTGGTGCCCTTCGGTTTGGTTTCGGCCCGCTCTATGGTGAGGTCGGTCAGGTGGGCTACTACTGACCAGATGGTGCCGAACTTCTCCTTGCGCAGGTCCAGGCACACGCAGGTATCCGACAGGATGTCTTTGGCCGTAGCCAAGTCCATAGCAGAGGCGCTTCCCAGCCGCTCTTGCAATCCTTGATACCGCTCCCGGCTTTTGCTCCAGGCCACTCCTCCGCGGTCTAGCGGCTGCATGGCCTCGCTTATAAACTGATTGGTGATGAAGAGAAAGCGGTCGTTTCCAGCCGGCCGCCTTACGGCACTCTGCTGGGGGGCAGACTCCACCACGGCTATATCTCCTTGTGGGTCTGCCAGCAAGAAGTTATTGGCCGAAGAAACTGTAGTTTCTCTAATCAGCTCAATGGCTTCTGCCGTGCTGCTGCACGTTTCCAGCACCTTCCGCACAATCATATGGAACCCTATGCCGGGCTGTACTTGCGTACCGTTTACGAAGGACATCGCCACCGAAAGCCCCTGTTCATTGACACCGTCGCAGCGACCTATAAATACATCGGACTGACTGATGTAGGCATGTTTGCCGGTAGGAGCAATCAGACTACTTTCCGTGAACTTCTTGAAGTCGTACAGCATGTCATAGTTCCGGCCTACCACCACCGAGCTGTCGTTTCTGTAGGCAAATACACTGCACTGCCCCGTGGTTTCGAAGATGCCCAGGCTCAGTAGGAAGGCCGCCAGGTTCTCCGGGGTATCCCGGATGCCCTCTGCAAAACCTCTAATCTCCTCTACTAGCTCCGGATAAAAAGCCTGTAGTTTTTGGTAAGACTGGAGACCGAAATCCGTTTTCTCCTGGGTGATTTTCGGTAGGGTGAATTTTACCTTTTCGTACAGCAGATTACCATACTTGAACCCCATATCATAAAAGCTGCCGCATAGCCTGGGATGATACATAGTCAGTTATTTTGAGTGAGTTGCCGATTAAAAAATAGCACGGCCAACCTGGTAGGATTAGCCCTGTGACCGGGGGTAAAACTAGATTAAAATGGAGGTACGGCGGAAGGGTTTTTGGTAAAAAAATCCAGTCTATTCTGGTGTCCCTTGCCAGCCGTTTTTGAAGTAGGCAAACGCTGCCAGTAGGGCTTCCTTTGAGGGGGTGGGGGCAAAGCCCAGCTCCTTCCTCGCTTTGCTTATATCATAGTCCTGCTTCAGGCCATAAAACATGTCCAGGTACTGGCGCTGCAACTTGGGTTCCCGGCCCGTCAGCTTACTTTGCAATTCCATAAGCCC
>JBCBHI010000341.1:0-5662 GCA_038525885.1 Bacteroidota bacterium | reverse complement strand
ATTGAAGAGGGTCTTCCCTTTCAATCCTACCGAAAGAAAGTACAAGAAGTGGTTCCACTTTGCGATTGCCAACACCCTGACCCGGGAGCAATCTGACCAGCTGATTGAGCGATTTGCGGTGCCCGAGAGCCGCGAAACCCCTCGCGCTTCCATTACTGATATTGCTGAGATTGACACCCGCCAACCTCACGTGCCTTTGCTCTTTGTGGGTGGCCTGGAGGATGTGATTGTACCCAATGTGCTGCTCAGAAAAACCATGGAGCAATACACGGACACGAATAGCATCGTCGATTCAAAATTCTACCCGGACAAAGACCATTTTATACGTGCCACTCCCGGTTGGGAAGAGGTAGCGCAGTATTGCCTGGACTGGCTTTCGAAGTAGGGGAGGCTTGGGCCAAGCTGGTCTTGGTTTTGAAGCCCACTAAGAGGAGAGCTTTCCTTGGTAAGGAAGGCTCTGCCCAATGCTTTCCTCAGAACCGCATTCAACTACTTGGCTTGAGGCAAAGGTGGGTTTTAGGTTCAGATAGAAAGACTGGGTTTTTGTTTAGAATATCATGGATTAACCCCCTGATTGTCCTACGTTTTACCCTCTCTGCTTGCTATCAGGCAAGGCTGCAACCCTCAGTAGTAGGGCAGGTCCTTGGTAAAAGTAAGGACATGAAAAACTCATAATCAACTCAGTAGGCCTGCTAGCATTGGGTACCCTGATGGGTAGCTGTATAGCCCTTTTTCCCAAAAAGGACGAACCGTATGCCAATTCCGAAATTGAGGAGCTGGTAGCCACCTTTCGCCAATCGTTTGATGCTCCTGGGCTGGCCGTCGGTATCATCAAAGACGGCGAAATACTCTACACCGGGGCTAATGGGGTGCAAGATCTGGATTCGCAATCACCCTTGACCACTCGGTCCTTGTTCCACATGGCCTCGGTGTCTAAACCCTTTGTGGCTACCGCCGTGGTACAGCTGGTAGAGCGAGGAAAGATCAAGCTAGATGACAAGCTTACGGAATATTTGCCCTACTTCACCATGGCCGATCCTCGGTATGAGGATATCACCATCCGGCATATGCTGAGTCATTCTTCCGGAATACCCGACGAGGAGGACTATGAATGGGATAAACCTCAGTATGACGAGATGGCAGTGGAACGCTACGCACGCAGTTTTGCCAACGAGTCCCTAGATTTTGCTCCTGGCACTGAGTACGGGTACAGCAATCCGGCTTTCGACATCTTGTGCGCAGTAATTGCCCAGGCTTCCGGCATGACCTTCGAGGATTACATGCAGCAGCACATTTTTGATCCCATAGGCATGGTAAACAGCACCTTTTACCAGCCAGAGGTGAGTCGAGTGCTGGCCACCCAGCCACACGTGTTGGGCAAGGACTTGCAGCGGGAAGTAAGCGCGGTCTACCCCTATAACCGCAGGCATGCGGGTAGCTCTACTTTACACTCCAATGTGGAAGATATGTTGCTTTGGGCGCAGGTATACCTGAATAAAGGAGAAATCAACGGCCGCAGGATCTTCTCCGAAAGCTCCTACGAACTGTTGACCACCGCCCAAAATCGGGATCAGGACGAGCGTCGGGATATTGGGCTAAGCTGGTTTTTGGATGATATGGTATGGAAACCCATTGTGTATCACCAGGGAGGAGACCTGGGGTACAGCACTTTTTTTGGGTACTTACCCAAAGAAAAGGCTGCCATTGTGTTGATGGCCAACATCGACGATTTTTGGTCTGACTATGCGGCTAGCTGGATGCTCCTCAACGTGGGGTTTGACCGGGCGATCCCGTGGGAACGTCCTGTGCAGTATGTGCTGAAGAATTACATCCTCAAAGAGGGGATAGAGAAAACCCGGGAGGTCTATTTCAGCCTGAAGGAGCAAACCCCCGAGGGGTATGATTTTGACGGGAGCCAGCTAGACGGTTTGGGGTTCTGGTTGTTAGACCGTGGCTATGCGCAGGAGGCCTTGGACATCTTCCTGTTCAATATAGAGCTGGAACCCAAAGATGCCGGCTGGGTAGATAGTGTAGGGGATGCCTACGTGGCCTTGGGTGATAAGGAGGAGGCAATAGCCTGGTACCAGAAGGTCCTGGGAATGGATCCAGATCAAGAATTTACCCGGGTAAAGCTGGAAAAGCTTTTGGGTAGTTAGTTTTACCAGGCTGCATAGTTTGGGTAGTTTCGGTTAGGAATGCTTTCCGGTTGTGCAGGAAAGCATTTACCTTACCGATATATGAGGATAAGCTTACTTCTACTCATTCTACTATCTGCCGGAATAAAGGCCCTGGCCCAGAATGGCCAAGCGGCATCCGCAAGTGGCACTTTGGAGGAGGTATTGACTAGCTTACCCCAAACCAGGCCGAGTACTTCTACCAGCCAAGACTCTCCTTACCTTTACACGGAGCATCGATATTTGGATGCTGCAGGCAGTGGCATCATCCTTCAGAATAGCCTACCCAAGGGCGGAGGTTCCATCGAACCGAGGGACATCCCGGGTTTCACCTTGCCCGATGGGACCTATTATAGTTTCGGCCTTTTCTGGACCCGGGTGATCAATAAGACGGAGAGTCCCCTCACGTTTACCCTGCATTTTCCCGCTGATTCCTTTCCTGCCTCCGCTACCTCGGGTTCACATTTCAAGCTGATGGTGCCGCAGGATACGATGAGGACTGACCGGCTGGATATGTATAACTACGGAGCTACGGGCTTGCGCCCCTTTGTGGAGGCCAACTTTTATCAGCCGAGTACTTTGCGGAGGACGGTAGCTCCACAGGAAGAAACGGCCTTTTTCGTCACCCTACTCTTGCATATGCCCGAGGGCAATGGCGCCATTCGTAGCGAACTGACTGCGAAGGGGCAAGCGCTGCAGTACCACATCAACCTGGGCCCACAGGGCGAAATGGTGTTTCCTGTAGGGAAGTGGGTTCTCTCTGAATAGGGGGAAAAATCACCCGCTGCGGCCCCTCTTTTTCGCCCGCCTAAGGGCGTGCCCCCGACCTTTCGGAATGGATTGCACCCACTACTAGGGGAAACGGGAATCTTACCTAAATTTGGGACGTTAGATAAGCGAGCATTAATTAGTTTTGTGTAGTAGGCAATAGCAGAGGATTCTACACGTACCACCAAAAAGTCAATATTTATGAGCAGATATGATGAATACCTGAAGGAAATAGAAGAAAGAAAAGGTCAGGCACTTCATCCGAAGCCGATTGATGGCGCTGAGTTACTCAGCGAGATCATTGCGCAAATCAAAGATGAGAACAACGAACACCGCGAGGACTCGCTCAAGTTTTTCATCTACAATGTCTTACCCGGGACTACAAGCGCGGCTGGTGTTAAAGCTCAGTTTTTGAAGGAGATTATCCTGGGCGAATCGGTAGTTGCCGAGATTTCGACCGCCTCTGCATTTGAGCAGTTGTCGCATATGAAAGGCGGCCCTTCTATCAAGGTATTGCTGGATTTGGCTCTGGGTGACGATGCAGCCATTGCTGCCGAAGCGGGTAAAGTCCTCAAAACGCAGGTATTCCTATATGAAGCCGATACGGAGCGTCTGGAAGCTGCTTACAAGGCGGGCCATGCCATCGCCAAAGAAATTATTGAGAGCTACGCGCAGGCAGAGTTTTTTACCAAACTGCCCGATGTAGAAGAAGAGATCCAAATAGTGACCTTCATTGCCGGTACCGGAGATATTTCTACCGATTTGCTTTCGCCCGGGGCCGATGCCCACTCCCGTTCGGACCGGGAACTGCATGGCCAGTGTATTTTCGAGCACAACAAGGACCAACAGAATGCCCTGCTGGCGCTGAAGGAACAACACCCCGATAAGCGGGTCATGTTGATTGCCGAAAAAGGTACTATGGGCGTAGGTTCTTCTCGGATGTCTGGGGTGAACAATGTGGCCCTCTGGACGGGTATCCCGGCCAGCCCTTACGTGCCTTTCATCAACATTGCGCCCATCATTGCGGGTACCAACGGTATTGCGCCCATCTTCCTGACTACGGTAGGCGTAACCGGCGGTATTGGCATTGACCTGAAAAACTGGGTGAAGAAAAAGGATGCCGAAGGCAACACGGTACTGGACGAAGATGGCGAGCCCGTATTGGAGCAGACCTACTCGGTAGAAACGGGTACGGTACTGACCATCAACACCAAAAAGAAAAAGCTATACCACGGGGACAAGGAGCTGATGGACATTTCCTCAGCGCTAACGCCCCAGAAGGTAGAGTTCATCAAAGCGGGTGGTTCCTACGCGGTAGTATTTGGTAAGAAGCTGCAGACCTTTGCGGCCAAAGTACTGGGCATTGACGTACCCCCTGTATTTGCCCCTTCCAAAGAAATCTCTAACGATGGGCAGGGCCTGACGGCGGTAGAGAAAATCTTCAATAAGAATGCAGTGGGTACTTCTGGTGCTACCCTACACGCTGGCTCGTATGTACGGGCCGAGGTGAACATTGTGGGTTCGCAGGACACTACGGGGCTGATGACTTCGCAGGAACTGGAAATGATGGCTGCCACGGTGATCTCACCCATCGTAGACGGAGCGTACCAGTCGGGTTGCCATACCGCCTCCGTTTGGGACCGCAAGGCCCAAGCCAATATCCCTAAGCTGATGCGGTTCATGAATGATTTTGGGCTCATCACGGCGCGCGACCCCAAGGGCGTGTATCATTCCATGACGGACGTGATCCACAAGGTGTTGAACGATATCACCATCGACGATTGGGCCATCATCATTGGGGGTGACTCGCACACCCGGATGTCTAAGGGCGTAGCCTTTGGTGCAGACTCCGGTACGGTGGCCCTGGCCTTAGCCACGGGCGAGGCCTCTATGCCGATCCCTGAATCGGTGAAGGTGACCTTCAAAGGCACCATGAAAGCCTACATGGACTTCCGCGATGTGGTACACGCTACCCAGCAGCAAATGCTGAAGCAGTTTGGCGGCGAGAACGTGTTCCAGGGACGGGTGATTGAGGTGCACATTGGTACCCTCACGGCAGACCAGGCCTTTACTTTCACGGACTGGACGGCGGAGATGAAGGCTAAGGCCTCCATCTGTATCTCAGAGGATGAGACCCTGATTGAGTCACTGGAGATTGCCAAAGGCCGGATCCAGATTATGATTGAGAAGGGCATGGACAACGAGAAGCAGGTGCTGCAAGGCTTGATGGACAAGGCCAACGCCCGGATTGACGAGATACGTTCGGGTGCAAAGCCTGCTCTGAGACCGGATGCCAACGCGAAGTACTATGCTGAGGTAGTGGTAGACTTGGACGAGGTAGTGGAGCCCATGATTGCGGACCCGGACGTGAACAATGATGACGTGTCTAAGCGGTATACGCACGACGTAATCCGTCCGCTGAGCTACTACGGCGGTACCAAGTCCGTGGATCTGGGATTTGTAGGCTCCTGCATGGTGCATAAGGGCGATATGAAGATCCTGGCCCAAATGCTGAAGAATATTGAGTCTCAGCAGGGTAAGGTAGAGTTCAACGCTCCGCTGGTGGTAGCACCGCCTACCTACAACATTGTGGACGAGCTGAAGGAAGAGGGTGACTGGGAAGTGCTACAGAAGTACTCCGGCTTCGAGTTTGACGATGCAGATCCTAAATCCGCCGCCCGTACCAAGTATGAGAACATGCTGTACCTGGAGCGCCCTGG
>JBCBHI010000340.1:0-5666 GCA_038525885.1 Bacteroidota bacterium | reverse complement strand
GGTGGCTTCGATGTGGTTTTTGCCGGAGACATCCCCCAAGGAGCCGGGCTCTCCTCCTCGGCAGCTCTGGAATGCGCTACGGCCTTTGCCCTGGATCAAACCTTTGGGCTCGGCCTGGACCGTACCCAGATAGCCCAATATACCCAGCGGGCAGAAAATGAGTTTGTGGGCGTGAACTGCGGCATCATGGACCAGTTCGCCAGTGTGTTTGGTCAGCACCAACAAGCCATATGCATTGACTGTCGCTCGCTTGGTTATACCGCAATTCCGCTGGACTTGGGCGAGTACCAACTGGTAATGGTGGACTCGCAGGTAACGCACAACCTGGCCGACTCGGAGTACAATACCCGCCGCAGGGAATGTGAGGAGGCCGTAGCTCGGTTGCAAGCATTCTACCCTGAAGTGGTAGCTTTGCGAGATGTAACTCCGCAACAAGTACAAACCCACCAAGCGGACTTGCCCGAGTTGCTCTACCGGAGGGCCCGGTATATAGCCGAGGAAAACGAGCGGGTTACTCTAGCCACGCAGGCTCTCAAAAAAGGAGATCTCGAGGCTTTAGGAGCTTTGCTTTACCAATCGCACGACGGGATGCGCTACGGGTTTGAAATCACTTGCCCAGAGCTGGACTTCCTGGTGGAGTTCACCCAGACCTGGCCTACGGTACTTGGCAGTAGGATGATGGGCGGGGGCTTTGGTGGTTGCACCCTCAATCTGGTAGCCCAATCCTCGGTAGACCGCTTTTGCGAGGAGGTTTCCCAGACCTATGCAACCGAATTTGGGCAGGCCCCGGCCATATACCCGGTGCATACCGCCAATGGCACTTCTGAAGTAACTCCCCTACCCGCATGACGGATCTGCAAGAACACTCCCATCGTCGGTACAACCCGCTAACCGGTAGCTGGGTGCAGGTGTCGCCGCACCGGGCGAAGCGCCCCTGGCAGGGCGCACAAGAAAAGCCTACCCAAGAACACCGTCCCACCTACGACCCCACTTGCTACCTGTGCCCTGGGAATACCCGGGCAAACGGCGAGGTGAATCCCCAATACACAGACGTGTATGCTTTCACTAACGACTTCAGCGCCCTACAGCCGGAGGTACCGGAAGGCAAAAGGGAGGAAGGATTTTTCCGGTACCATACAGAAGCAGGCCTTTGCCGGGTCATCTGCTTTTCACCCCGGCATGATCTCACCATTCCTGAGTTGGACATCGCGTCTATACGGAACGTGGTAGACCTGTGGGTGGAGGAGTGCAAAACCTTGGGCAAACTGGATTACATCCGGCACATCCAGATTTTTGAGAATAAGGGGGAAACGATGGGGTGCTCTAATCCGCACCCGCACGGGCAGATTTGGGCACAGGCCACCGTGCCGGAAGAACCTGCCAAGAAGCAAGTACACCAGGCGGCCTACTATGAGCAGTACGGCCGCACCTTGCTGGCTGACTACTGGGCGGAGGAACAGCAGGCTAAGGAGCGATGGGTATGGGAGAATGACCACATGGTGGTGCTTGTGCCCTTTTGGGCGGTATGGCCATACGAGACGCTGCTAGTCCCTAAACGGCCGATGGCCCGAATCACGGAGATGACCCCGGCGGAGAAGACGGGCCTGGCGGAGGCCTACCACCAACTTACCCTTCGCTATGACAACCTGTTCGAAACTTCCTTTCCGTATTCAGCAGGCATCCACCAGGCCCCGTACGATGGTCAAGCACACCCGGAATGGCACTGGCATATGAGCTTCTATCCGCCCCTTTTGCGCTCGGCAACGGTGAAAAAATTCATGGTAGGCTACGAAATGCTGGCGAACCCTCAGCGGGACATCACCGCCGAACAAAGTGCGGAAAGACTACGAGGACTATCGGATGTTCATTACAAAATGAGATAGCGAATCCTTCGCTTCCGCGGCTAGCCCGCTCTTTTTTTGTACTCCCGACATCGAGACAAAACCCATCAGGTTTCCTATCTTTCCTTATGCGCCCTTATCTGGAAGCCGTGGCCGGACCCATACCGGATGAGTCCTGGGAGGCCATCTCTGGCATTATTCAGCATGAATCTGCTCCGGCAGGCCGCCTTCTGCTGGAGACAGGCCAGGTGTGCGAGTGCATCTGGTGTTTAGAATCTGGGGCGGGGCGGTATTTTGAGTGGCAGGATGGCGAGGAATGTACCACCCACTTTTTTATCGGTCCCATCTTCTTTACCAACTACCATAGTTTGCTCTCGGGCCAGCCATCCGAATTCAACATCCTACTGGAGGAAGATAGCCACCTGCAGATTCTTCCCTACCCCCAACTAAAGGCACTGTATGACCAGTATCACCCCCTGGAGCGTGTGGGCAGGCTCTATGCGGAGCATATGTTTATGGGAGAACTAGACCGCCGCCGACAGCTACTACACTGGGATGCCACACGGCATTACGAACATTTGGAAGAGGCCTACCCTGAGGTGTTGCAGCGTTTCGCGCAAAAGGACATTGCCAGCTACTTGGGCATCACCCCGGTTTCCCTAAGCCGCCTACGCAAACTCCGCCAGAAAAAATCGCAGTAGTGGGGTAGTGAGCACCACGGTCCTTCTTCCAAAGGACCATTTGATGTAGGGCGATTGCATATTAACTTTTACTCCGAGCCCCTAGAAGGGGCGAAAAACATTACCCCCGTAGGTAACTGCGGGGTGATTTCAGCCCTAGAATACTGAGTTCCCGGAGGGAACGACATACCCCTTCTAGACCATTTACAGGCCTAGCCATCCCCAGTGGGGAATATACGCCAGCCTAGTACGGCTATGAGCCCCCCTAAGAAGGCCAGGGAATGGACGAAAAATAGGCACATAGGCTAATTCTGGTGAGTGCCGCCCTCTCCGAGGGCTCAATGGACCCATCAGTATTTAATACCCCGAAGTTCCCTTCGGGGCAACTCTCTGTTGTCCCTTCCAGGGACTTTGGTGGACGCTCTTTCCCAGAATGGGGAGGGTAGATTGAGCAATTAGTACGCAATTGCCTTGCCTGTTGAAGACCCAAGCCTACCCCATTGCTTTTCCTTACCGAACTTATCAAATGATAAGTGGCCCAGGGGGTACCCAATCCGAACTTTAGGTGCACCAATTGCCAAGCCGTATGATGGAAATGCCGCCACCTGCCATGGAAATCTCCCTAGATACCCAGAAGCCCAGTACTCGCTTTGTGAGCACTACCATGGGCGAGATTGCCGTGTACACTTCCGGGCCTGCTACAGGAACTCCTCTGGTGATGCTACACGGGGTATATTACAACCATCACCTGTGGGATTCTATAGTAGCCAACCTCACCGACCAACCCATCCTGCGGATAGACATGCCCGGACATGGAGCTAGCAAAGGGGGCACTCCAAAGGAATGGACGCTGGTTGACTGCGCTACTATGCTACTAGAAGTGCTAGACGCTTTGGAGATACCTCAAGCTATCGGCATTGGGCACTCCTGGGGCAGCATGACTTTGCTGCGGGCAGCTCACCGGGCTCCTGAGCGTTTCGCTGCTTTGGGGCTGAGCAATATGCCCTTCCTGGCCGGTACCCCACGTACCCAGTGGCAGTTTCGCATGCAGCACCTGCTATTGCCTTTCCGGGGATTCTACGAGCGACAAGTGGCCAAGGCCATGTACGGCACGGCTCACCGCATAACGCAGCCCAACCTAACCTGGTTACTCACGCAGTCCATGCGAAAAGTTACGGCCAGGAATATCCGGCAAACGGACCGTGCGGTGATTATGTACGCCACGGATGCCACCGCATGGGTAGAGACACTGCTAGTGCCTGCCCTAGCTTTGAAAGGCGAGGAGGACTACGTACCCGTACCCCCCAAGCTCGCCACTACCCTGGTGCCGGGTGGCCATGTAAGCCCCTTGGAAGTCCCCGAGCAGGTAACTCAGTGGATTCACAAAGTAATTGCCCTCTCCCATCGTTGAGTTTGCAGGTGTTGTTTAGCGTCTATTCATCGCCAAACAGCGAATAAGTTTTCCCGATAGACTTGGTGTGAGTAGCTTACTGGTTCACACCAAAACAACCTCCGTGCAAAACCTACTCGCCCTCGGCATCGCCGCCCTCCTGCTGCTTAGCTGTCAACCGCAGCCTAACCGGGATACTACAGATTTCCTTGCCGAAGGCACCTTTACGGCAGGCATGGAAGGGCCTGCAGTGGATGCCCAAGGCAACCTGTACGCGGTTAACTATCAAAAAGAAGGCACCCTGGGCATCGTTTCTCCTGATGGTCAAGCCAACTTGTTCGTGACCCTCCCCGACAGCAGTACCGGAAACGGTATCCGCATCGGAGAGGATGGCACCTTGTACGTGGCGGATTATGTGGGGCACCACATCCTGAAGGTGAATCCTGAAACCCGAGAGGTTTCCCGGTGGATCTACGGTCCTGGTTTCCACCAGCCCAATGATCTCGCCATGGCCCCCAACAGGCAGCTATACGCGTCTGATCCTGACTGGGCCAACTCCACGGGGCAGCTTTGGATGGTAGATACTTCGGATAGTTTGGTTTTACTGGAAACTGGCATGGGTACTACTAATGGCCTGGAAGTAAGCCCCGACGGGCTCCGGTTCTATGTTAACGAAGCCAAACAGCAGCGCATTTGGGTGTACGACCGCTTGCCGGACGGCAGGCTGGAAAACAAGCGGCTTTTTTATCAATTCACGGGTCATGAATTAGACGGCATGCGCTGCGATACCCAAGGGAATTTATACGTGGCCAGGTACGGTTCAGGAACCGTGGTGGTGTTCTCGCCCGAAGGAGAGATCATCCGGACGGTGCAACTCAAGGGCGAAAAACCTACCAACCTGGCCTTTGGTGGCCCGGAGGGTAAGACGGTATTTGTGACCCTGGCCGATCGGGGATGTTTTGAGGTTTTCGAAGCTCCCTACCCTGGCAGAGCCTTCGTAGAAAGGAAAACTGGGAAGTAAACAGGCAGTTGAGGCCTACCCCTAATTTGCTTCATTGGTGTTAAGAGATCAGAAGGCCTTTATCCTTTTATCCTCATCAGCCCTTCCTGGGCTACGGTAGCCACGAGCGTACCGTCCTCTGTAAATATTTTGCCAAAATTGACCCCGCGGGAGTTGGAAGCACTGGGGCTCTCCATGTCATACAGCAACCACTCATCTACCCGGAAAGGCCGATGCAGCCACATGGCGTGGTCTAGACTGGCCATTTGTAGCTGCCCAAACGTAAACTGCTCGCCATAAGGAAGGGTGGCCGTGGTGAGCAAATTGAAGTCCGAAACGAAGGCCAGGGCCTCCTTGTGGAAAGCCAAGTTATCGGAGATTTCCTCAGAGCATTTCAGCCAAATGGACCGTGCAGGCGCGTGGCTCTTTTTCTCAAATGGGTTGATGAACTGGACGGGCTTGAAGGCAAAGAACCGACTGGATAGGAACCGCTTGAACTCAGGAGGCACCTGAATGTGGTTTTCTTCCATAAGTTCCAGGTCTGTAAGTAATTCGGAGTGATGCGGCACCTCGGGCATCTCGTCCTTGTGCTCCAGCCCTTCTTCTACTACCTGAAAAGAGCAGCTCATATTGAAGATCGGCGTGCCATTTTGCACCGCTACCACCCTGCGGGTAGTAAAACTTTTTCCGTCCCGGATACGGTCTACATGAAAAATAACCGGAGTATCCATCTTGCCCGGCAGTATGAAATAGGC
>JBCBHI010000339.1:0-5670 GCA_038525885.1 Bacteroidota bacterium | reverse complement strand
CCCAGGAAGAGCTGAAATAACCACTTGCGGTAGGGAGTAAGGTAGCTGAATAGGTGCCGGAAACTCCCCACTTTGGCCTTCCCTTTTTCATCGTCCTTTTTATAGAACTCAGGGGTGGGCTCCAACAGCATAATCACCCCAGTCTCCTGCCCTTTCTCTTGAGAGCTCACCCAGCCATCCAGAAATTCCTCCTTGGTATAGGTAATCTTGCCGTGGGCGGGGTCTGCGATCAACAGTTTGTTGCCCCGCATACCGTACACTACCACAAAGTGCTTTTGCCGCCAGTGCGCAATCAGTGGCATCGGGGCCTCTTCTACCATTTTCTGGTAAGGAACCTTAGCGGCTAGCGATCGCAGACCAATAGCCTCTGCCGCATCGCTGATACCTAACAGCGAAACTCCCTCCCGGGTAATAAAACTCTTCTCGCGAAGCGACTGAAGTGAATATACCTTGCCGTAATATTTAGCGATCATCCGCAGGGCTGTAGGGCCACAGTCCATCTGATCCAGCTGGCGATATATCGGGAATTTTGCCATGTAGTTCGTTCCGTTCCGCTTAATTTGCGCACCCTCAATTTTCTGAGGTCGATAAAAATAGCGGTACCAATCGGTAAATAAAATTTACAAGCCCCCCGATTGCCAATGGCACGAATCCGAATAGATTTTCCGTCCAAAATCCTCTTTTCTACTCAACTCCCGGTTAGGATCACAGACCTCAACTATGGCGCTCATGTAGGTAACGATACCTTTCTACGGTATCTGCAAGAAGCTCGTACTGAGTTACTTCGTACATGGGGCTATCCTAGTGAAACTGAGGGCATTGAAGGCGTTGGCCTTATCATGGCGGATGTAGCAGTGAGCTACCAAGCCGAGGTTTTTTACGGCGATATCCTTACCGTGGAGATGGGCGTGCAAGACATTACCCGGTCTGGATTTGACTGGGTGTATCGCCTCAGTAAAGTAGACACGAGTGAGGCGGTGGCAGTAGCAAAAACCGGGATGGTGTGCTATGACTATGACCAACGCAAGGTGGTCCGTATCCCCGAAGGGCTTCTCACCAAATTGTTACCGGGCGAAAACGCCTAGAAATACGAAAGGGCACCTAATGGTACCCTTAAAGAGGCAAGCTGTGCAAGGAGATTTAGTTCACCGCGCTGTCCATTGACATAATCTGGCGTGCTCTGCTAGGGCTATAGCTATGGTAGTAGCCGGAAAGTACATTGTGAGCAATGTGAGCATAAATTAACTCTTCGTCGCTCTTACCTGTATTCCGTGACCAATACACACGCTGGGGGTGATTTTTCATGTCCTCTACGTAGGCTTCTGCCCGCTTGTACTGCTCGTCCGTAAAGGAGATCTGGAATTTTGCTTCTACTGATTTCATGGCCAATGAAATTTTTGAGTTAAGACATAATGATAATTTACGAAACATTGATGAGTTCGAAAGGCACGGAGAGCAAATATTTGAAATCTTCTCCCACTTCCATCATGTCTTCATCGTTGTACATCCACTTAATAAGCACATTGCTTTTATTGGCCGCGTGGATTTTCTCCAGTTCATTGATGATGTCCAATAACATCTTGGAAGAACTGGTATTGAAAAACTCCAGCTCTATTTCCATAATGGTATCTGCTACCGGAGTCTTGTGATAGTCGGCTAGTAAATCAAGGACAGGCTGATACACCTCCCAAGGATTCTCAGGAATAGATTTCCCAGCAATCCGGAAAAGGCCTTGCTGAAAATCCAGGTTGATTTCAGGACTTGATTCGGTTCCTTTTGCGGTATACATAGCCTATTTTAATAAGAAGATAAGACCAAAAGTAAGGAAGTTTTAGAAGCAATTTCCAGGTAGGATCATTTTAAACTAACAACCATTGGTTTATTCCAACTATGTCATGATATCAGCATGTTTGGTATGGTGCAATGAAGTGGCTGCAAAATAAAATACCCACCTGAAGGATCAGGTGGGCATTTCGTTTCTCCAATTAAACAATCAACCAAATTATTTCTTCATCGAAGCATAGTGCTTGTAGAACAAGGCAATGGTTTCGATTCCTTTGTAATAGTTGAATAAGCCGTAGCTCTCATTGGGCGAGTGGATGGCATCCTGGTCCAATCCAAAACCCATGAGCAAGGCTTGCAAGCCTAGCACATCTTCGAACAAGGATACGATAGGGATGCTTCCACCATCTCTGGTAGGAATAGGCTTCTTGCCCCAGGCTTCTTCAAAGGCGGCCGTAGCTGCCTGAAAAGCCACACTGTCCGTAGGGGTAACGGCGGGCATACCACCGTGGTGAGGCCGCACCTCTACCTTCACCGACTTAGGCGCAATGTTTTTGAAGTGGTTGGCAAACAGCTCCGTAATTTCACGGTAATCCTGATTGGGTACCAAGCGCATGGAAATTTTCGCGTAAGCTTTGGAAGGCAACACCGTTTTGGAGCCCTCTCCGGTATATCCACCCCAGATGCCGTTTACGTCCAACGTAGGGCGAATACCCAAGCGCTCCAAGGTAGTATATCCATCCTCGCCAGCTACCTCGTCTACCTCTAGTTCCTTGGCAAACTTCTCCTCGCTGAAGGGGGCCTTCGCCATCTCAGCCCGCTCGGCCTGGGTCAGCTCTACCACCTTGTCATAGAAACCCGGAATGGTGATACGGTTCTTGTCATCTTTGAGCGAGGCAATCATCTGGCACAGCGTGTTGATGGGATTGGCTACTCCCCCACCATAGGTACCTGAATGCAAATCCCGGTTGGGGCCAGTCACCTCTACCTCTACATAACTCAGCCCTTTGAGACCCACCGTTATGGAAGGATCCTCATTGCTCAGCATGCTGGTATCAGAAATCAGCACCATGTCCGCTGCCAGGCGCTCTTTATTATTGTTAATGAAAGTCTCTAGATTCTCAGATCCTACTTCCTCTTCTCCCTCAATGCAAAACTTCACATTACAGGGCAGGCTGTCGGTAGCCAGCATGGCTTCAAAGGCCTTTACATGCATATACATCTGGCCCTTGTCATCGCTAGCTCCTCGGGCAATCACCCGGTCGTCTTTTATCACCGGTTCGAAAGCCGGGGAGTCCCATAGTTCATCGGGGTCGGAAGGCTGCACATCATAGTGCCCATATACCAATACCGTGGGCTTGGCAGGATCAATGATTTTATCAGCGTAGATAATGGGGTAGCCTGCTGTTTCGCATACCTCTGCGTTGTCCGCTCCGGCAGCCACAAACTTCTCCTTCATCCATTCTGCGGCACGTAACACATCTCCTTTATAAGCAGGATCAGCACTTACCGAGGGGATCCGCAGTAGGTCCAACAATTCTTCTAAAAACCGGTCCTTATTGTTTTCTAAATACTCCTTCGTGCTCAGAGCTTCCAATGACTCTTTCATTTGTCAGTTTTTGATTTAGGCTACCTTCCTATTATACACGTACTATTGAGCGTCAGGCAAAAAGCCTTTTTCATTAGAAAAGGTAAAATATACTTTTTTCAAGAATACTTGTTGGTTGTTCGACCAACCCCGCAAAAGGACTACAAATATAGCCGAACATTCGACAAATGGGCACGAAAGGGAGGGGAATTGGTAGGTAGGAAAGAATAGGGATTTATTCTTTCCGCACCTAGCCTATCTTAGTTTTGTCCTACTGACAATATTGTAATCAGACATTAAAAGCCGTCGTCATCGTCATCATCTTCTTCACCAGGAGTACCGAAATCGTCCGCCGTTACGGGCATATCCAAGCCAATCGCTGGATCATCTAGCTGATAGGTATCCCTAATACCGTAGTAAGTTTCTCGGAATCGGTTAATGAAGACTAGGGTCTCGGCAATATCACTTCCATAGAAAACGAAGTCCTCCGGCTTGGCCTTCAAGGCATTGGACCTTTCATTGATCTCGGTATTCAATTCATCATTGCTGGTAAATATGCCCATCCGGTTGCCGGAATACTGGAAGTAATACCAGCTTTCTGGGGCAGCCTTCATAAAGAAATTGAACTCCTGGCCGCTCTGAGTACGGCGAATTTCCAGGTAGCCTTCTATGCCCGCATTGATGTCCACATCCTGAATGTTGGAAATACCCACCCGGCTCCCGGTATTGAACCAAGACTGGTTCACGGCAGACCACCGCAAATCCACGTCGCTCAGTACCAATGACTTACGAAGCTCCCGGGAGGCATCCACTAGAGGAGTGTATTCCTGTAGGCTAGCCTCATCAAAGAACATGGCATCCTCCTCGCCTACTATTTCTGCAAGCAGGTAGGTCATCGCCACCGGGTCACGTGCGGCCTCTACCGCCCCCAGGATTTCTACCACCTCCAGCAGGTCTTCCGCCATCGTGCTTTGGATCACCGGAGGCAAATCAAAGTCCAGGGTCATGAAGGTGTTCATCTCTATGAGTGCACTATCAATGATATAGTTACCCTTGGCAGAGGCCACCATATTGGCGCCGGGTTCATCTTCCATCAGTGTAACGGGGCCCTCAAAAGCAATCTCCTGTTTGGTTTCTTCAAACCGGAACACCCTGCCAGACCATGCATCGGCGGTATCCTTCATCGGATCAGCAATCACAAAGTCATAGCTGTCCTCGTCATAGTATAAGTTACCCGAAGGCAGGAAGAAATCATGATCTATCGCATTCCGCTTTCTGGTTACAAAGGTGTGATAGATCTCCCCGGTCCGTCTGTCAAAGTGCAAGCCGCCTTCAATTTTTCGGCCGCCTTCCGTTACGCTGGTGTTGAAGTCAAAGATTACTTTCTGACTCTCTGCCGAGCTAGAATAGCGGATCCATTCGTCGTAATCCGGCACCGTACGGAAATCCAGCTTGATCAAACCTTGTAGCTCTAGAGCCGGCTGGTTGGCATACATAGTGGCGCGCCCACGATAGATCATCCCTGGGCTAATCACCACATTGTCCTCTTCCTTCACGGTACCCGAACTCACGGTATTGAACTGTTTCTCATCCCGCCGAGCCTCCTCATCTTCTACCAGCTGGAAACGATCCAGATCAATATTGAAGGTATCTGCGGCGGAGTTTACCAGTCGGTAATAAGCATCGCCAAAGAATTTGTTTCGGGATACAATGTCGATGTTACCTTCTACCAGGTTGTGATACTCATTCAGCGTATCAATGATCAATTCGGCGTTCTGCAATTTCTCAATTTGCGCGCCTTGCTGAATCACCACTTGGTTATTATCCGGGATAATAAAGGCATCGGCCACCGTGATGAAGGGGATACCTCCCACGCGCATTTTTAAGGAATCGATGATGTATTCTGCCGTAGTAGCGTTGAACACCAGCGAGTCCTGGTTGGAGCGGGTAGAATAGAAGTAAGAGTTCTCTATCGGTACCTCATCCGGTTTGGTCATGGTAATGGTATTCGCATCCAATGACCAAATTGCGGAGGGAATGGAGGTTTTGTATTGGGCATACGGGAAACCAATGGCGGCCACACCTTCTTGTTCTGGCGAAATCTCCGCATAGTTTTGGTCTAACTGGAAATCCAGCCGAACATCTTGCCCCAGTACAGCGGGCTTTCTTGGGTTATCCGATTTCACTTCGAAGTCAGCATTTCTACCCACAAAGGCTTGCTCTGTAAAGGTGTAGGCCTCTGACTGGGTTTCAGAACCTCTGGTCAGGAGAACGCCATTACCGAAGGCCCCATCTGGCAT
>JBCBHI010000338.1:0-5671 GCA_038525885.1 Bacteroidota bacterium | reverse complement strand
CCGGAAAGTATCAATTTAGGGGAAAATTCAGTATTTCTCCTGATTCTTCGTCCCATAGAAAGTCTTCAGCATTTGCACCCCCAAGTTTTCGTCCTACTAAATGCTCTCTAAATCGGGACCGTCCTTCAAGTACGTTTTCACCCAAATCGGTCAGTGCTAGTTCCTCCCCATTTTGTGTCCAAAGAGGTCGCATTTCCTTCAAATACCACATCCACTGCAAATCCCCAAAGCCATAAGGGTGATTTCGTTGGGTAAGTACTGAACGAATGAGTGCTTTTTGCGATTTTGGTGACTCAGCTATTTCCCTCAATAGGATGTTTTCCAGGGAGTTCAGGCCATTGCTTGCTTGAGGAAACTGTCTTAAAAAGTATTCCAGTCCAGTAGCAAGGTACGGAAAGGTAAGGTGTGGATTATTTACAAAAGGTAGAAGTTCCCGAGGATCAGGATGTGTAAGGCTTTCCCAAACCTTAGCTGCATATTGCAGGTCCTCATGGGTGAGATCCTTCCTAGTTTCTAACAGGTTCGGATATTGGTCGGGCGGAAAATGAGCCAGGGTTTGCCAACCTTTAGAAGGGGTTTCCCCTACGCAAATCAGCGATAGCCTATCAGGTGGATTATCCCAAGTGTGGATTCCCGCTAATAGGGCTACTAAATTAAGCTGGCAAAACACATCGTATTCATACCACAATACCCATTCGCCCCGGCGAGAGGCCCCGGCCATCCTGAGCCATTCAGCTTCGGCCAAGCTGTAGTAAGACTCTACCGACATCCCTAGTTCCTTTTGGAAAAAAGTACGCCTGGGGCCGAAAAATGACTCTTGGCCGGGTATCCCTTGGCAAGGCCCTTGTACCATTACCTCTCTCCACACGAATTCCTGACCGTCAAGCCCGCTGTGTGCAAAGGCCTCCGCAGTACTGTCTCCGTTGAAAACATGGGTATAAGCAGAACTCATACAACAAGTTAATACAACTAGGGCTGGGACCTTGATAATGACACAAAAAAAGCTCTGCACCTTTGGGTACAGAGCCTGTAAGATTGAGAAGCGAAATACATCGCTTTATTCCGTACAATCAATGTCTTCCAAGTCAGTATCCCAACAGCTCCAATCGCCATTGTTTCGCCTTACGCGACCTTCCTTGGTGGTTTTGTTCCATTCTATCTCTAGCAGATCATTACCAGAAATGGTAAAATAAGAATCATACGTAGCTCCGTCTACCCGGCCCGCTTCTATATAATTGCCGTCTCCTCCGTCAGTATCATCTATGTCGGTATACCGGATGGTTCCAGTGCCTGCGGTGGTATCCCGGTCCCAATCAATTTGCAGAAAAGAACGAGGCGTTCCTTCTGGATCCCGATAAACGGTCCAGCTTCCACTAGTTTCATCTAGGCGAGAAACACCCGTGTACCATACAAATTCCGAGAATGCATCGGTTTTGGTAAGGTTCATTTCCCAGTTTATCTGTTCATTGGACAGTGTACCGTACAAATCACAGATCAGCTGGGTAGCAGAGGCAGTATCCCCTACAGTATAACTCCAATGCCACGCTCCCCGGTCCTCATTATAAGTAGGGGTTTGAGAAATGGCTGCTTTGAACGCAGTAACAGGCAATACCATAGTAAGACCAGTAAAGGCTTGCCAGATGCCCACCGTAAGTGCAGATAAGCCATAGGCAATTTTAGTCTCTTGTCGCCCACCTCGGTTGCCGTTGTCGGACGGCCAAGCATTGAAATTCTCCATTTCAAAGGTGCTTGACGGTGGGATATCCACCTGAGCAGGTTCCTCTGTGGTAGGAGTACAACTAGCCACAATGAAGGTCATCATGGATACAATTAATAAGGCCTTGGGCCAGTTCGCAGCGCGGTAGAAGTGCATAACAGAAAGTATTATGGTTTGGTGAAATCTACGTAGGAGTAAGAGAAAAGGTGCATAGTTTCCTCATCCAAGAAATTCCGATCATCGTCAGGATGTAAGGAAGAAGCCTGAATTTTGTCTGTTTGGTGACGCTGAGTTAGGGATACAAGGGATAATAATATCCCAATACCCACAAGGGTTCCTATGCCTAGCACCACTTCCTTAAAATACCTAGCACTCATCATAACTCATCCTTTGCTTCTGTTACAACTTGCCCTAAGGATGACCCTAATGCCTGGGTGAAAATTAATTCAGCAGGCTGAATGCAATGGCTTTATGATCACTATTGGGGACGCTTAGGTGTCGAAAATCAGAAACCTGTGATTCAGGTGGCCCAAAGGCCCAATCCACTCGGAATAAAGGAGGCATCCATGAAAGCTTGGTTCCAAGGGTTCCCTGAAAAAAATAGGGTGAGCCCGCCACGGCATCCATATGGGTATCCAATAAGGAGTAGTAAAGTGGAGAGCCTGGGTAGGTGTTGAAATCCCCAAGGTACCAGGTGGGAAGGGGAGGGAGTTTTCGTAGTACTTCCGTGATGAGGTCCCAGTAGATCTGTCTGATGTGTTGTTGATAGTTCATTTGCCGTAACCAGCCTTGCTTGCTGGTAAAAATGGCCGAGGCGGAGGGTAGGCGGACATGGACTATTCGAAAAGAAGCCCCCTCAGGCGGGCACACCTGAAAAATTTGGACATAGTGCCAGCTCTTATTTATCCCCGGAGCGCAAATAGCAGTATCCAGTTGAATGGGATACTGAGAATAGGTAGCCATACCATATTTGGGATGCGGATGTAGTAGCCGAAAGGGCAACTGCGAACCAAAGGATACTTCTAGCGTGTCCACCATCGCGGTGGTCGCTTCTTGCACCATCAGTAGGTCCGGTTGGGCGGTTTGTAAGGCTTCGCAAGCCGCATAAGGCAGACCATCCAAATACCTGCCGTTGAAACTTACCAGCGCGATGCCATTTGGTGAAGGTCTGGTTTCTTTTGGAGTCGGCCATTGGTGAGACCATACCAGCAGCATAGGCGAGCTCCACAATAGACTGAGGAACAAGAATCTGGGAATGAACTTTTTGTGGAAGGGAAAAGGCTTCCAGAGAATGCTTAGTAGGAAAATGAATGAGGCTCCAAAACGGACCACCAATAGATGGTATTCCTTGAAACCCCCAATTAAGGTGCTGAGCATGAGCAGCACCAAAAGCACTCTTAAATAAACCACCCCATGTGGCCTCCCTACCAAAGTTGTCAAAGCGAGGATAGAAGTGCTTTTATGTAGGGGATATAAATAATAAGGCCAACTACCAAGGCGGAAATAGCCACTACCAGCACGGCTCCGGCAGCAATATCCTTTACCAGCCCCACCTTTGGAGAATGTTCGGGATGAACAAAATCCAAATATTCTTCCCAAACTGTGTTGAAGAGTTCTGCACTCCAAACCATACCTATGGCAAGCGTTTGTGCTACCCATGCCCAAGGGGGAATCTGAAAATACAACCCTCCAGCCACTACCAGAACGGTTGCTACCGCATGAATACGAAGATTGGGTTCATGGATCAAAGCCTTTTTTATTCCCCGAAAGGCATATGTAAAACTCTGTATTCTTTGTTTCATCATGACATAAGAATTGGTATCCTAGGAGATGTTTTTATACTCACTTGGATTCACCGACTTTGGAGGGTTTGGAGCGAAAAATAAGTATATTTAAAAACAGGTGTTACCCCTATGCCATACGCTACTTTTTCTGAACATACTCAAGGAATTGTATTAGTCTCTTTTTACGGAGATGACCTCAACGATGCCAACTTTAGCCAATACCTGTCCGATCTTGAATCCCTCTACCGAAAACGGAAAAACCTGATCGTGATTTTTGACGGGAGTAGAACCACTCATCTGCCTACTCAATATCGGCAACGAATGGGGCATTGGATCGCCGAACATAAGAGTTTAGTTCGGGAGAGTTGCCTGCTGCAGATATATGTAATCAGCAGCCCCTTAATGAGATTCGTTTTGCAGGGGATATTCCTAATTCAAAAGCCTCCGGTTTCCTTCAAGACTATTTCCAATCTAGCCGATGCCCTCAAATTGGCTGAGGAAATCCAAGGTTCCCTCGTAGGACTGCCGGTAGACCATAATTTGTAGCCAAAAAGTACAACTCTTTCTACGAAGGTTTTTACCCCTTTTCTGAGGTGAAAATTTTTTAAAAATATTTTTAGATTCTTAGACTGGATAATTGAACATTTCTAATATTTATTATCTAATCAATATATATCCAGCAGGTTTTGAATATATATCTGGCCTTAAAAATAAGTCTAAAGTGCCTTTTTTGACTGTTTAACTATGAAATCGGCCTGTTCGTCGAAGGATTAGCGTATTTGAATCTTTTCAAGAACACTCCTCGTAAATAGATTCAACATAGTTTAGAAACAATCCTATGGCTTACGCCAAGTTTGAGTTTTTGGAAGATGATCTACTGAGGATATTCTTGCAGGGGATAGAACCTACGGTGGCTCAGTTTGAAGAGTACTTGGCAGAGTTTCAATTCCTGGTGGGGTCATCGAACAAGTTGGTTATTGTGCTTGATGCTTCGAAAACCCAACTTATTCCCTCCAAATTGAGGGCACGTCAGGGACATTGGTTTAAGGAGTATGACCAAATGTTTCAAACTAGAGTTGAGCAGATGAATGTAGTTGCCTCGAATCCGATGGTAACATTCTTGCTAGAAGGGATTTTTCTGGTTCACCGGCCCTCGGTGAAACTAAAGATATATAACTCAGTAGGTGATGCTGAGGATCAAGCTAGGAGAGCACTTAGAACTGCTTTTGCGGCTTAGTAAGATTCTAAAGATTATAATTGGGTGTTATGATGATGGTCAAAGGCCCCGGTGATTTCACCGGGGTTTTTCCTTTTTATACCCTAACTGGAAATTTCAGCGCTTTTAGATACCTGAGAAACAAAAAAGCCGCTTCGGGAGCGGCTTTCTGTTTATACAAGGAGTTGTTTTTATAGCTTCTTTACGGACCTAAACATTCGGTTGAACCGAATCTTTCCCGCTAGGTTAGCATTGTGGTCTATGGACAACCAAACAAACGCAGCTTTACCTACCACATGATCATCAGGTACAAATCCCCAGAACCTAGAGTCTAGTGAATTGTCTCGGTTATCGCCCATCATCCAGAAGTAATCCTGCGAGAATGTATATTCTGAAGGCCTTTCCCCATTGATGGCAATATAGTCAGCTCCCAACTCTACCGTACCGGGATCAAACCCTTCATAATATTTGATGGTGTAGCCATACTTGGCAATGTTCTCGGGCGTCAGAGGAATGGTTACCCCTTCTTGTGGAATCCACAAGGGGCCGAAATTGTCCTTGTTCCAATAAAAGGACATAGCCTCGGCATTATTTTGTTCTCCGTTTTCTCCAAAGCCGCTATTCTTCATGTCTGGGAAAGCTTGGTTAGGATCAAACCTATTAGGCTCCACAGAGTCAGGAGGAGGCAAGGTCCGGTTCATTATTTGGCGCTCTAGCTGGGCAGTAACCGGATAGCCCTGAATTTGCTGGGCTGCCTCTTCGGTAAGGAAAATCCAATACAGACGGCTATTGGGTACGGGTGAGCCTATTTCATTGAAATCAGCCCCTGGCACCAAGCTAAAACGGTCGATGAAGGTTTGTGAAAGCCTCTGATTGTCTTTAGTGTAAAGGAGATATTGGTGCTGATTTCAATGAAATAGGCTCACCCGTACCCAATAGCCGTCTGTATTGGAT
>JBCBHI010000337.1:0-5675 GCA_038525885.1 Bacteroidota bacterium | reverse complement strand
ATGGGCAAGGCCCCACATACACTACCACAACAGCCGCCTCCGCCAGCATTACAATTTCCGCCGCCTGTAGGGGTAGTACCATCAAATGAACCGCCAACCACAATACCTCCACCAGTAGCATTAGCGTTGCCTCCGCCCGTGTTGTCGAAGTTGCCGTCTACAAACAAAACACCGCCGCCGCTCGCGGTAGTGTTGCCGCTACCGCTGTTATCGTAGTTACCACCTACTCGGATGGTACCGTTGTTAGTTACCGTGAGAACTTCTGCTCCTTGGTTGTCAAATCCTCCGGAGATAGTCACGTCAGAGTTATCAATGTGCAGTTCATTGTTGACCACCGAATCCACGACATTCATCTGGGTACGGTTGTTTAGGCGAAGAATACCCCCGCCATTCATGGTAAGGCCGATATCGCTGTTGCCAGCCGTATAGCCCGTGCCTGCCCGAATGATAGAATTGTCCGCTGTGGTAGTTCCAGAACTGATGCTCAGGGTGCCTCCAAAATCAAATTCGGAATCCGTAATGGTGACCGCATCAAAGTTGCCGTTGCCAGCAATATCAAAGTCGACTCCATCCATGGTAGTGCTAGACACATTCATAGAGAAAGTCGCTGAGGTGAGCGTTACGTCATCAATATCGAAGGTATTGTTCCCTAGTGAGGTAGTGCCGGTCACGTTAGTAGTGCCCCCATTCCAAACGCCGCTAGAAACATTCCAGGTAAGAGCGGTGGTGTTGGTAATGTTGACGTCCTGTAAGGTAACCGTGGAACCAGCAAAGGTGGTGCTGCCTGTTACGTTGGCGGTACTATTTTGCCAAGTGAAAGACCCACCGCCTCCGGCAGATACATTGCCACTTACGTTGTAGGTTCCTCCGTTGATGGTGTTTAAGGTGCCGTACCCATCTGACAAAGCGCCCACGTTGAAGGTGGCTCCGGTGCCAGTAAGGGTACTACCGCCGTTCAAGGTGAGGGTACCGGTTACGGTAACTATTACCCCAGAATTGACGGTGAGTGTAGAACCTGTAATGGTAAGGTTCGTGCTAGAGCAATTGGAGGTGATTGTGCCACTAGTAGGGCATTGAGCAATCGCATTGAGTGTTGTACCTCCAAGCAAAAATAAAAAAGCAAATAATCGATGGCGTAGCATAAGTATGCCTAAAGTTCAGTTCAATTAACGGAGGAAAAAAACAATTGTGCGACGTTTCCGCTCAAGTGTAAGTTCCTCCCGGTCTATGTGACCAAAAATTCGATAAATACAAGAAGGTGACAACTTGCCTTCAGTTAGAGTGATCTCGTCCACATCCCACTACAGTGCCCCCTAGGGCGCTTTGTGGAAGGTGTACATCCGTAAATTTCAGTACTTTTTCCGGATGTGTGCGAAGCTAAGCTTTACGGATAAGTGAAAAAATTTCTCCTTATTTCACGGGGTAAATTTCCCAGGTGTGGGATTACTTATTCCTGGATTCTTTGAGGCGGTTGAGGTTACGAATGGCGGCCTCATTTCCATATTCTGCGGCTTGTGAGAAATACTCTCGGGCACTCTCGTAGTCTCCCAGTCGGTAGTAGCAATATCCTACGTTGTTAAGCATGATGTCCTCCTCATTTCCATAGGTAGCCAGGTACTGCTTTCCGGAGGCAATGGCTTCTTCGAAGCGTTCCGCTTCTTGTAAGGAACTCACTAATTCTTGGTGGATAATGGGGTCATCTCCTTGCCAGATTAAAAAATTCTCCAGGAAAAAAACCTGTGCAGTGGTATTGGTTACATACAAGTCATAGGATACGGTCTCCCAGTTCTCGTAATCGGTGAGAAAGGCAAGCTGATCCATCAATTGACGTAAGCTCTCGTCGGCTTCAGGAGATGGAAGATACCTGGGGGCTGACTCTATCACCCAAAGCTGTTCTGTCTCATTGGGCATCGCCAGGATGTTGGCTACCGTAAGTTGCAGACTCTCCCAGTCTTCTAGTTTTATCTGGGCGCGCATGGCAATGTCATAGGCCAGGGCGGTTTCTTCTTCGGCCAGGGCAGAGTCTACATACATGAGCGCGTCCGCAAACGATTCGGTTTGCAGAGCTCCTTCGGCCAGATCGAGATAGTCAGGTTTTCCTCCCAGGGAAAAATCGAATGACCAGTTGTTTTCCTGATCGTGAAAAAATTGGAAGTATATGAGCGTAGGTACGCCAATGAAAAATGCCGCTACTAGTATTAGCCCCAGGCAGCCCAGGAAAACACCGCGTCGGTTGTCGCTCATAACGTAGGAGGTTTGTAGGCAATATACATAAAACCCCAGTCCGGAAGGAAGGATATGTGAGAGGAGGCACCCATGAGTTGACTTGCCTGTAGATGGAAAGTGGGGAGGGCCGGGGGGCGGCACAACCTTTTGGTGCACTTCCAGTTTAGAGGGCAGGCAAATTGGGCAATCTTTCTATTTTTGCCGCGCAAAATGCCCCCGTACTATGCTGATCTACCTGTTACCTTTTATTGCTGCTCTTACCGGATACATCACCAACTTCATCGCGGTGAAAATGCTTTTTCATCCCAGAAATCCGGTCAACCTAGGTTTTATGACCATTCAGGGGATATTCCCAAAACGCCAAGGCCTCTTGGCTGAGCGCTTGGGGGCCATTGTGAGCCAGGAGCTATTTTCGGTAGAGGATGTGAAGCAAGAAATTGGACAGCCTGAAGTGCAAACTAAGCTGACGGGGGTGATTGAAAACCGCATTGATCTCTTCTTGCAAGAGAAGTTGCCCGCTAGCATGCCCATGTTAGCTATGTTTCTGAATGATGATACCAAGGGCAAAATCAAAACTACCCTGATGGAGGAATTCGAGCAGATGCTTCCAGGTTTGGTGGATACTTTGGGCAATGAGCTGGAAGCGCGAATTGATGTAGCCGAGGTAGTAAAGGAAAAGGTGAGCAATTTCAGTTCAGACAAGCTAGAGGAAATCCTCTACTCCATTATGAAGAAGGAATTCCGCTTCATTGAGATTTTGGGCGGTATTTTAGGTTTTCTCATCGGGCTCATTCAGCTACTTCTCGTTCAGTGGGCCTAGGGTTTCACTTGCCATAGATAGGGAAAACAGTAGATCGTTTTACTTCCTGGAGCACAAAGGTGATTTGGATCTGGCGTCCGTGGGCGAGGCGGGCCAGCTTGCCCGATGAAAAATGGTGGTAGGCTTCCAGATCCTCAACTACTACTTTGAGTAAAAAATCATTGGCTCCGCCCATCAGATAGCATTCCATTACCTCTTGTATGCTTGCCACGGCCGCTTTGAAAGCATCTATCTCTTCTATGCGTTGGCTTTCTAGCAATACCGAGCAGAATACTACCATGCCGGTAGGTACCCGCGTACGGTCCAGAACCGCTACTTGCTTTTCTATAATTCCTTCTTGCTCATAGCGCTTTAGGCGTTCGTACACCGGGGTCTTGGTTAGCCCAAGGTGAGCTGCGGTCTCTTTTACGTTCAGTCGGGCATCGGCTTGCAGTTGGGCCAGCAAGGCATGGTCGGTGGCATCAAGTTTCATGGCGGAATTTTTCCTGAAGATAGCGAGACAGAAGTTGATTTTTGAATGAAATTCCTAATGAGTTCTGTATTTTGGGAATGAATCCTAATTTAAGGAGATTTTTAGTAAATCATTCGGTTATGTATGTGCTTTGTAGGGTTGACTACCGCTTGAGATTTACCGCCTATGGACTCTTTTCAGCATCCCGAAAGCCACATGATGAGTTTTGGTTATCGCCCGGAATTATCCGAGGGAGCCGTAAAACCACCCATCTTTCAGACTTCTACCTTCGTTTTTTCCTCGGCTGAGGAAGGGAAAGCCCATTTCGAGCTGGCTTATGGCTTGCGCGACAAGCAGGAGCGGGAGGAACCCGGTTTGATCTATAGTCGCCTCAACAACCCCAATTTGGAGATCTTAGAAGACCGACTGTGCCTCTGGGATCAGGCTGATGATTGTGCTGTTTTTGAAAGCGGTATGAGTGCCATCAGTACCGTGCTCCTGGAATTTCTGAAGCCCGGTGATTTGCTACTGTACTCCTCACCCTGCTACGGGGGGACGGACCATTTCATTCACCACTATCTGCCTTCTGTGGGCGTGCACTGTGTGGGCTTTCGTCCTGGGGCATCCATGGAGGATATGAAAACCCTGGTAGAGGTCACCGGGCTGAGTGATAAACTGGCTATGGTGTACGTAGAGACTCCCGCTAACCCTACCAATGCCTTGGTGGATTTGCGTGCCTGCCGGGCCGTAGCGGACTGTTTTTCTACCGAAGAAAAACCCGTTTACCTCACGGTAGACAACACCTACATGGGACCCCTGTGGTCCCATCCGCTACAGATGGGGGCGGATCTGGTAGTGTATTCTGCTACCAAATATATAGGTGGGCATAGCGACTTGATAGCCGGAGCTGTGCTAGGTAATGGAGATATGATGGCCCGAGTGAAAGGCCTCCGTACTTTCCTGGGCAATATGGCGAGCCCGCATACCTGCTGGCTATTGATGCGGAGCTTGGAGACTCTGAAAGTGCGCATGGACCAGCAATGCCGATCGGCCCAGGCCGTAGCCCGGTTCTTAGCAGACCATCCTGAAGTGGAGCAGGTGCATTATCTGGGGCTGTTGACGGAGGCAGACGCCGAATTTGATATTTATCAAGAGCAGTATTCTGCCCCTGGGGCCATGATCTCCTTTACGGTGCCCGGTGGCGAAGCGGAAGCCTTCCGGCTGCTGAATGCGCTGAAACTGGTAAAGCTGGCCGTAAGCCTGGGAAGTACCGAAAGCCTGGCGCAGCATCCGGCTAGTATGACCCACATTGGCATGGACCCGGAGGAGCGATTGCAACTAGGCATCACTGACAATCTGGTTCGGCTTTCCATTGGGGTGGAGCACCCCGAGGACCTTACGGCTGATTTGGCTCAGGCTCTTCAGGTAATGAAAGAGGCCAGGCCCTTGTCGGTTTCTCCTGAAGGAAGCTTGGAGTAATTCAATCCTAAATTTAGAGTAATGAGGGCGTCCTGCGGGAGGCCCTTTTTCGTATGCGGAGGGCGGAATGGTATAGGGATTTGAGGACGATCGACAATCCTAGATTCCTCCTGGAATTCTGGAACTAATTGGGTGATTCTGGTATTGAGAGGATGATGTCCCACCTAGCGGGGTGTTTTTTTAACATGACTCCCTTAGATTTTTTCCAAAGCGCATGAAAAAAGTGTTGATCATCAATGGTCATCCCAATCCAGAAAGCTACAACTATGCACTGGCCGAGGCCTACCGAAAAGGAGCCCTGAAAGCCCAGGTTGAGATAGAAACGCTCAACCTGGCGGAATTGGATTTCAATCCCAATCTGCAATACGGTTACCAAAAACGGACTCCCTGGGAACCTGATTTGGAAGCGGCGGTAGAGAAAATCAAGGCGGCCGACCATCTGGTATGGGTATTCCCCATGTGGTGGTACGGGTACCCCGCTCTGATGAAAGGCTTCGTGGATCGTACCTTCTTACCCGGAGTTACTTTCGCGTATCAAGAAGGAAAACCATTGCCCAAGAAATTACTGAAAGGAAAAACGGCGCGCTTGATCATCACGGCAGATACACCACACACTGCGAGAAAAACCTGGTGCGGTCAGACAACGTCAGCAAAGGGGGATAAGATGGTGAGTAATGCGTGTGTATAGTGATGCTGACA
>JBCBHI010000336.1:0-5682 GCA_038525885.1 Bacteroidota bacterium | reverse complement strand
ACTCTCCGTCTGTATTCGCCAGATTCCGCAGGGCATATACGCCTTTGATCAGTACACTGTCCCGGTAGGCCACAATACCCAATTCCGGGCGTTTGTTGGCCAGCGCCTCAGCAAAGATCAGGAAAGGATACATGGCATATCGCTGGTAATAAGGCCCTTCGGTGTAATATCCATCTGGAGAGAAAGCTTCATCTATCTGAGCCAAAAAGCCCGCTTTCTTCTGCCCTGGCAGGGTGATTAGTCCGCCGTCATTGTCCCGAATCTGATCACCCGGCACTGCCTGGTCCAGTCCATACAAGGCTCGCTGCACCAGTTCCTCATCATCCATCACTAAACCGATCATACCTACGGCGGCGTTGCCCCAGGTACTGTGGTTGTGAATGCGATTGAAAAACTGAGGATTCTCTACCGAGAGAAAATCGGCATAAGGCCGGAAGAGTTCGGTATTGAGGAGTAACCGATCCTCTTCCGACAGCCAGTAGTAGATGCAATCATACGCCTGGCTCATATACACCAACCAATTGGCATCGTTGAGGCATTGCCAAAAGAACTTTCCCCGGGCATAAGAGCGCGTAGCCGGATGGCGGTCTACGGTAGGGAACAGGTCCTTGTAGGCAAACAACATGTCTTTTATATACTCAGCATACTTCTCCTCTCCGGTTACTTGAAACAGGATACCGGCTTTCTGCAGAATGAAGAAGTTCACCTTGTGCTGTTCGTGGGTATACCCACCCGCTAAATCTTTGGGCACTGGTACGTCTATCCCTAGCTCCATAGCTGAGTGTACCTCTTGCATAGTGCGGGCATAGGTCTGGTCCAAGAGCGGGGTAGTGCCCATAGCGTTCCTCAGGTTGAGGGCACCCGTTTTAGTCAAGATCAGCGAAGGGCCTCCCTGTCCTAGTACAGCAGCTCCGGTCAGTACCAGAAGGACGAACGATATGATGGTAGCGCGTATCAAGGTTTATAGCTTGAAGTCTACGTTGATAGCATTGAAACCGAGGCGGTTGTATTCAATCTGACCCGAACGGGTAAACAGGCTTTCGCGGATGTTCGTACGGGGTTCTCCGTTAGTAAGGTGTAGGCCCAGAGGAGCACTATCTTCCCAGGTACACCCCTCTATATCAAGGAGTTGCACACCATGAAAGCGCAGTGAATTCCCGGTTTTGTTTCGCTTATCCTTCCCTATGTTTACAAACTCACTGTTTTTCACTTGTACGATAGGGCCAAAGGTGCTCTCGTCCGTACCACCCCGATAGATGAAAGCCACGGTACCACCTACCTTTTCAAACCGACACCCATGAATGTTCACCCGTTCTACGTTGTACATTCCCAGGTCATCCGTTTCTCTTGCCATCGACAAGATGTTGCCGGTCACATTAGTGAAAGTGGAATTTTCCAGCCTCACCTCATCGGCCATGGTACTGCGGTACACCGTCAGAAAATGGAAGGAATGGTTCACATCCAGGTCTTTCACCGTACAGTTATTCACTAGCAAGCGGTAGTTCCTGTTCATGGAGTACTTGCTCGTGCTTATCACGCTGTTTCCTGGCTGGTCTGGAGATTTGGAACCATCAAAAGCTAAGTTTTCCAAAGAGAGTGCACCTTCGTTCTCTACGGTAAGCATCACAGGACGAGAACTAGTAATGGTAGGTTTCTCCCCTTGGGGCGCTACTATGGAGAGCGGATGTTGAGTTACAAAATCCTTGGTAAGACGATACACTCCACCGTTTTGCAGTTGCAAGATATCGCCCGGGCTGGATGTTGCCAGCGCATCCAGCAGGGTATTGGTACCCGGGGCAACCTCTATGGTTTTGCCACTACCGAAGGCTACTTCGGCGTCGGCTTTAGGATAATAAGCGGCCCCAGTTTCTTCCTTACTCACAGGCAAGGCTGGGTTTTCAAAGCCGATTTGGGACAATACTTCTGGAGAAGGTAACAGGAGGCCTTCGTCATTTTTGGTCAATGAATACGCTACTTTGGTGAATCCAGCCTCCTGCGGCGGCGCTATGTCTTGGTTAATGAGGTTATTCTCAAAGGTGATTCCAGAAATATCATCGTACACCACAAAAGGATTGGGGTTACGTTGGCTCATGAATACGTTGTTGGCAAAACGGCTTCCGGTGGGGATTGCGGATCGCTCCTCATCACTGCCTGCACATAGCTGCACGTTGTCACAGTCCACCAGCAGGTTATTCTCCACTACCGCGTCTATCACTTGGTTATAGCGGTTGATGGGCGAGTTAGGCACTCCGTTCATGATCACTAGCGGACCACGAAACCGGTATCCGGTAAGGCCATTGAGGTAGTTATTGCGCACCGTTTGGTACTCATTGATCACGCGGATACCTCCCGTATTAGGCTTGCCCTCTCCCAGGAAGTAATTGTTCTCTACCAGCGTCATCTGCCCATGGCGCATGGTTAGTGTACCCTTGCACCGGTAGAAAACATTGTTCTGGAAGGTGTTACTTCCTGATTTGTTGGATACAATCTCCAACTCTCCGTCGCACTGATCGAAGTAGTTATTCCTTACAATGGTGTTTGAATTAGTCCGGGAATAGTGACTCGTACCCAGTCGCATGGTTTCTCCGCCATTAGAAGCCAGCACTTGGCGTGGGCCAAAGTAATTGTATTCGATGACGTGGCTGTTTTCCTGGCTAGCTTCATTGTTGAGGCGTACTGCAAAGGTGACGCCCCGGTTGCGCTTCCCTATGAGGGAGTTATGATCGAACGTATTGTTCTTCCCGTACATGAGCACCCAGAAGTCGGAGTCGTATCGCTCAGGGCGGCTGTAGTTATCTATTACGCATTGGGTAACCCGCGAATGGTTGGCCAATGCGTCGTCTCCGGTTCGGAACGCGATAACCGTACTGGTAGGCGTGTATCCATTTCTGAATACCAGGCCGCTCACTACCAGATATTCACCCGAAAGTCCCAAGTTGGATTGGCCTTCCAGAAACACCTTACCTGGTTCTTCTGCTTGTAGCGTGATGGGGGCCTCCGCCGTGCCTTCCCCGGTAAATACAATCTCTACGTCTGTCCAAGTACCGTTGGCGAGAGTAATGGTAGTACCCGGCGTAGCTTCCGCAATGGCCGCTTCCAGTTCTTCGGGGGTGGATACCACGCCGGAAGAGGAACTACAAGCGGCAACTCCGAATAACAGGATACAGAATGCGCTAAGGCGAAGAATTACGTTGCAAA
Source organism: Bacteroidota bacterium (assembly GCA_038525885.1). Classification (GTDB taxonomy): domain Bacteria; phylum Bacteroidota; class Bacteroidia; order Cytophagales; family Cyclobacteriaceae; genus DMST01. Next base: position 2,484 of record JBCBHI010000336.1, on the reverse strand, counting down.
AATTGCTCATGTTACTGTGCACAAGGGATGGAGGAAATGTACTCTCTGGGCATACCCCGCCCAGGGCGGGGAACTCTCGTCTCGAAATCGTCCCAACCTGAGTACATTTCACAATCTTGAGTGGTATGGGTCTGCTCAGAGGATTTAGTTGGGCAGACCGGCTAAACTTGATTACTGAATTTTTCTAATCTCTACCAGGTCGTACCGTCCGGTTACATCACCGGGGGTCAACTGGAACCGCAGGTTCTCTGCGCTACCGGTAGATACGGTGTAGAATACCTGTACGTAGTTAGAAGCATTGTCAGTAAGAGGTACACCCTCTTCTACAAATACATTGGTATCGTCATCACCATCGCTGAGTTTCAGGTTGCCGCAGTTGGTACCAGCGCTATTGGCGCTTACATACCAAAAGCTAACCTCGTACGTGCTATTGGTGCTTACCCGGATCGTCTGATCCAAAAAGTGGCTGTCCGATTCCAATTTAGCTCCGGTAGTACCATCTGGAGGTGTAGGCGATCCTGAACCAGAAAAGCTACCCCAAACTGAGCGGTCGTCACACTCAAAGCTGTTGCATTCAAAAATGGGCACCAACTCATCTACCACATCTACATCAATTTCCGCAGTGGCAGTCACACCATTGCCATCAGAGGCCCGCAGGACCACAGTAAAGGTACCCTCACCACTGAAGGAATGTACTGGGTGTTGGTCCTCTGAAGTACTTCCATCGCCAAAGTCCCAAGCATACTGATTGGCACTGAGTGACAGATTGGTAAACTCAATCTGACGGAAATCTTCCGAGCTCGCACGGAAAGAAAAATCTGCCGACGGAGGAGTCAAATCTTCGATAGAACCAACTTCTGGCAGGGGTTCGTTACATCCCGCTACCATGGCCGTCATGAGCAAGGCTCCGGCTACCGGACCCATCCAACGGGTCCGGTTTCTATGTATAAATGAAGGGGTCTTTACCCGAATCATAATCGTCTTGTTTTTGGTAATGGATTAATAACCAGGGTTCTGCGTAAGAGCACCGCCGCTTACGTTGATCTCTGCCTGAGGAATAGGCAACAGAAGATCAGTAGGAGTAAAATTGTGTCCCTCGGCTGCGGCAAATGCATTCAGCACATCGGAAGCCTCACCCATACGGATAAGATCATACAACCGGTGGTTTTCAAAGGCCAACTCTACCCGACGCTCAGCCATTAACAAAGGCTTGGTGAGCGTCTCGCTACCATCAGTAGCGAGAGGCGTAAGCCCGGCACGCTCCCGTGTGGCGTTGTAAGAGGTAATGGCATCCACATCAGTAGTGGTATTATTACCCGCCAAAATGGCCTCTGCGTGCATTAGGTATACGTCGGCCAACCGGAGTACAATCCAGTCATTACCACAAAGCCGGGCATCAGAAGAAGAACTGATGAACTTACCTGTTTCATTAGGATCCAAAGGATTTACCAAAGTGGCACCACGCTCAGTGTCAGCTATATCCATAAAACCTTTGAAATCATCCGTGAGGTAGTTCAAACCACTAGCCTGACCACCAGCAGTCATCTCAAAGGAGAAGTCCTGGCTCTCTACGGCATCGTCATTGAGGTAAGGGATCGCAAAAATAACTTCGTCGTTACCTTCAGAGTAAAACACATCCGCGTAGTCCTCTTCCAGCGCGTATTCGCCACTATTGATTACCGTCTCCAACAAAGACTGAGCAGCACTATAGTTGCCATTGGTCAGGTGCACTTTGGCCAGCAATGCCTGAGCGGCACCCTGTGAAGCACGACCATAGATCATATCTGAATTACCTGGCAACAAGCCTGCGGCGTCAGCCAGATCAGCTTCAATCTGTCCCATCACGGTAGCTACCGGGTCGCGGTCGAAGTAGTCAGTATCCGACTGAATAATCACCCGATCTACCATTGGCACATCGCCATAGGCGCGTACCAGATTGAAATGGGCTAATGCCCGGGCAAACTTAGCTTCGCCTTCAAACTGGGCAGCTGCCCCTGCATCCTCTACTACGTCCAAGTTGGCCAGCACCACATTGGCACGGAAAATCACATTGTAGTTATCCGCCCAGTAAGAGCTTATCACCACATTGGTGGGCGCCACATTATAGTCTTGAAACTGTGCCCAGTCACCTTCGCTGGACTTGGTACGCGTATTGTCGCTACGCATCTCTGTAAGCGCAAACTCACGCATGGGTAGCTGCTGCAAACCATCATAGATGGCAACTACGCCGCTTTCTACCTCGTCACCGTTTTGGTAGTATCCGTTACCACCAATATCAGACAGTGGTTGTAGATCCAAGGGATCTTCGCTACAGCTAGCCAGACCAAGCACGGCCACCAGCGGAAGCGCATATTTATATACTTTCAATTTCATGATGTGCGTGCTTAAAATTCTAGATTAACCCCGAGTGAATAGGTACGGTAGATAGGCGCAGGTCCGCGCTGGTATCCGTAGGTCAAGGGATCGCCCAAACCTTGGTCAATA
>JBCBHI010000335.1:0-5698 GCA_038525885.1 Bacteroidota bacterium | reverse complement strand
GGCCTTGAATTAATAGATCCTGAACACCCAGATGCATTTAACCAAGCGGCTATGGAGTTTGGGTCTACCTACTGCAAGCCTCAAAACCCACCTTGCCTTACCTGTACTTTCGCTTCCGGTTGCCATGCTCGGGCTACTGGGCAACAAGCCAGCCTTCCTTTCAAAACGAAGAAGGTGAAAGTAACAGACCGCTATTTCAACTATTTAGTCATTAGCCACCATGATCAGGTACTAATTCGTGCCCGCCCCACAGGCGATATTTGGACGGGCCTGCATGATTTCCTTTTGATTGAAACCCCAAAGCCAACCACCCCTGATAAATGGCCTGAAGATCTTGCCAAGGACCTAAATGGATTGAGCCTGACTGGAGGGGAAATAGAATATAAACACCTGCTGAGCCACCGGAGGCTACATGCCCGGTTTTTTGAGGTTGAGGTAGAAGCAAAATCGGAATTCGAGAGGCTTTCTAAGCAGCTCGAAATGCTTGCCGTATCGTGGAGCGAGTTCGAAAATTTGGCCAAACCCGTTTTGATATTACGCTTTTTGAATGACCGCTAGATTTAGGTACATTTATTTTTATCAGTCCATTTTTTCACTTTAACATTGCACCGATGTCTGGAGTAAACAAAGTAATCTTGATCGGCAACCTGGGAGCAGATCCTGAGGTGCGCCACCTGGAAAGCGGCTCGTCAGTAGCTAACTTTAACATTGCCACTACCGAGCGCTATACTGACCGCAATGGTCAGCGACAGGAGATCACAGAATGGCACCGGTGTGAATTGTGGGATCGGCAAGCCAAAATTGCCGAGCAGTATCTGCGCAAGGGCAGCAAAATTTATCTTGAGGGCAAACTACGGACTGACCAATGGACTGATCAGAATGGCCAGACACGATACACCACCAAGATTAGAGGCCTGAGCATGCAAATGCTGGATGGTCGCCCCGAAGGCGGTGGAGGTAATTACCAAGGTGGCGGTGGCGGCTACCAGCAGTCTGCTCCCGCCCCGGCAGCACCTGCTGCTAATCCTGCTCCGGCAGCAGCCCCTCCGGCCCAGAACTTCAAGGTACCTGAACAGGAGGTAGACGATTTACCTTTCTGATATTCTTCATTAATTTAACCCAATTTGAACCCCGACGACCCTTACCCGAGCTCCCTGCTAGCATTCATTAGTGCTAGCACTGGTTATATGATAGGCATCTGTATCACGTTGCTTGTCTTGCTCGTGGCGTCTGCGTTGGTTTCAGGTTCTGAGGTAGCCTTCTTCTCCCTAAAAAAGGATGACTTAGATAATCAGTCTTCCCAACCTAGTGTTGCCAGGGTGCACTGGCTGCTACGCAAGCCGCAGCGCCTACTGGCCACTATCCTTATCCTCAATAACTTCATCAACGTGGCCATCGTCACGTTGTCTACTTTTCTTACTTGGATTTTAACAGGGACAGAATCTGCTAGCGGTTGGGCAGCGGTGGTACTTGTATTTGCCACCACCTTTGCCATTGTGTTTTTCGGAGAGGTAGTTCCTAAAGTATTTGCTACCCAATATAACGTCAGGTTTGCCAAGCTAATGAGCCAGCCGCTCATGATCGCTAACCAGATATTTCGCCCCCTGTCTTGGGTCTTGATGTCCCTAAGTCAGATTATCGAGAAGAGGATTGAGAGAAAGGGCTATGAGATTTCTGTTAATGAGTTGCAGCAGGCGGTCGAGTTGACGGCTGAAGGAGAGGCTTCTGAGGAAGAGAAGGACATCCTGAAAGGGATTGTGAACTTTGGGACCATTACCGTGAAGCAAATCATGCGCTCACGGATGGACATTGTGGCCTTCGATGTGGAATGGGACTTCCACGAGTTGATGGATAAGGTAAATAAGAATGGGTATTCTCGCATACCTGTTTTTGAGGAAACGATAGACCATTTGGAAGGTATATTGTACATAAAAGATTTGCTTCCTCATCTGGATCATGAAGAGGACTTCCAATGGCAATCCTTACTACGGCCAACGTACTTTGTACCCGAGAATAAGAAAATTGATTCTCTATTGCGGGATTTTCAAGAAAAGCGGGTACATATGGCTATCGTGGTAGACGAATACGGAGGCACCTCTGGCCTTATTACATTGGAGGATATTATTGAGGAAATAGTAGGCGAAATAAATGATGAATTTGACGAGGAAGACATTGCCTACAACCGCCTGGATGAAAACACCTTTGTATTCGAAGGGAAGACTTCGCTCAATGATTTTGCCAAAGTAGTCAACATAGACCCTAATACTTTTGACGAAGTAAAAGGGGACTCGGAATCACTGGGTGGCTTACTATTAGAGCTAAATTCCAAGTTGCCTCGTTCTGGCGAAAAGATCACCTACCAGCAATTTGTATTTACGGTAGTGGCAGTAGACCTCAAGCGAATCAAGAAAATTCGAGTTTTTATCAATCGCTCCCAAGTCGCTAAATAAAAGGGATTTACATCCTTCCTTCTGAGCTTCTCACCAAGTTTTTAGAACGAGACAAAAGTGGTTTTTGCACTTTTCTTTTGTTTTCTAGAATTTCTTTCCTCTACCTTTGTGGCATAAACAAGCACAGTCATGCGTCTTCAAAAAACATATAGCCAAACAGTCGACCGTCCTATTGGGACTGTCATCCGGGGTATGTTTTAGCTAGGCGCAACTGAGAAAGACATTTTCAAACCCCGGGAATTTCCTCGGGGTTTTTTATTGGCAAAAGTTCCAAAACCCCGAGGTCCAATACCTTGGGGTTTCTTGTTTATGGGCCTTTCTATCAAGATGGACGCATCTGAACGGCTACGCTGCAGCGATCAACCCCTCATTAGAACCAGTCACTACGGTGGCTCACTAAAAACGACAATGGGAAAGATAAAGATTAAAGACCTTCGCCAGATCGGATTCGATTCGGGTCCGGCCATAGGCCTTGCACTGCACGCGATGAACCGTGATGCTAAGGCCCTAACGAAGGCAGAAAAGTAGCCCTACTGCGGCAGGTTTTGGCCTCGCCACAGGACTTTACAGGGCATGCACTACTGAATCGGGTAGCCGAAAAGCTCATCAATGCTGAGGTACCCGTAACCAAACCGAAACTACGAAAGGTAGCTGAATCCTACACGGTATTCGGGCCTGAGAATATTGAAATGGGCGCCAAGCACCAAATGGCCACGGCTATGAAACTGCCAGTTACCGTAGGAGGTGCGCTTATGCCCGATGCCCACTCCGGATATGGACTACCCATTGGGGGAGTATTGGCTACCGAGAATGCAGTGATTCCCTACGGTGTGGGAGTGGATATTGGATGTAGGATGGCTCTTTCAGTATTCGACCTTGACCCAAGCCGCTTACGAGGTCAACTGGATCGGTTCAAGAATTTACTGGGAGAACACTCATGTTTCGGTCCCAAAGAAGTTTTTGCCAATCCTGGTGACCATGCGGTGATGGACCGGCCTGAATTTCAGGAGATAGAGACCGTACGGGCCCTGAAAGATAAGGCCTGGAAGCAACTGGGTACCTCTGGTGGAGGAAACCACTTTGTGGAGTTTGGAGAGGTGACACTGACAAAGGATGATGAGCCCACAGGGTTGAAAGCAGGTACCTACGTGGGGCTGCTCACTCATTCGGGGTCTAGAGGTTTGGGAGCCATCCTGGCCAAACACTATACCCGGGTGGCTATGCGCCATACGGTATTGCCCAAGGAGGCTCGTTCCTTGGCTTGGCTGGACCTGGATACGGAGGCGGGACAGGAATATTGGCTTGCTATGAACCTGGCGGGTGACTATGCGGCTGCCTGCCATGATGTTATCCATCACCGAATGGCTAAGGCCTTAGGATTGAGGCCACTTACCAAGGTGGAAAACCACCATAATTTTGCCTGGAAGGAAGTACAGGCAGATGGCCGGGAATGGGTAGTACATCGGAAAGGGGCTACTCCAGCGGGAGAAGGGGTGATGGGAATCATACCTGGATCTATGACAGCACCAGGCTACGTCGTGAGGGGTAAGGGAGTGGATGAGTCTTTGGTTCCGCATCGCACGGTGCCGGTAGAGTGCTGAGCAGGTCCGGGGCTAAGAATAGCCTAGTGGCCAGCAAGGTGCGCAAATACCTGCGAGACCACGGAGTGGAACTAATTGGTGGCGGGCTTGATGAGGCTCCGATGGCCTACAAGGATATTGAATTGGTGATGGCTGCCCAAACCGGTTTGGTAGACGTAGTAGGTGCTTTCCAACCCCGCGTAGTTCGGATGGATGGGAGCAAGGAGCGAGACAACAAGCTGTAGCTAAACTGTTGGCTCCAAGTCGCTAAAAGTACGCTAAAGCTTCCCTAGGTAAGGGAAGTAGATTTTAAAGTAAAAACCTGTAAATAAGCAAGTTATGGTCTTCTTTTGGATATATGCCCATCGATAGATGACAGGATATCAACACATACTAACACCTCTTGCCCAAGCGCAAGGGGTGTTATGTGCTCCTTCTGAAAATACCTGATTCTTTGCAAGCATCAGGTAGGGGAGCTTATTCTTCATTCCTTTTACCTGATGTAATCATGGACAAGACACAACGGGATGCTGTGTTGGAGCTATTGCCCAACTACGCGGTTCCCTGCGGATACTTCCGCGACAAATATGCGCTGGATCAGCTGGCACGGCTGACCCGGAGCCAACCACAAAAAGTGCAAACTCTAAAGGCAGGACCCGGTGCGGGTTTCCTACAAAAGCCCACCGTGAAAAGGTTCCTGGCCACTATCCCTGATGGAGTAGTTAAGCCTGATCCATTGAAGGGATTCTGGCCAGCAGAGGTTTTACCTTTCAATTGGACGGTGGGTAGCTGGGGCACGGATGATCCTACAGATTATCTCTGGCATCAAACTACTCGCATGGGGCATAACTTGGTGCTGCAACTCAACCTGGACCGTTCGATCATCGATGAGTATTACCGGATTACGGGGGACAATAACATCCAACAGTTTGTGGAGTGTGATCACCCCTATGCTAAGAAGGAGGTAACTCTGGCTTGGGCCCGACTCGATTTTGACTTGGATGGTAAAGCGGTCTTAATCGAGGAGGTGCAAACAGATTTTGTGAGGGAGGTAAAGTACTGGGCCAAAAGATATGCTTCAGGGAAAAATTATATGAAGTATTTGGGCTACCGATTTGTGAGTGGACAAACCGATTTCTGGGAGAGAGTCTTGATGCCCTACGCACAGTTATGGGAAGAAGCTTTGTTAGCGATCACGCTCGATTTCATAGAGTATGAGCTTGGCTTCCGTCAGGTGTATATGCACACCTGGGAGAGTGGCTGTCGGTTGAAAAATATCGATGGCTTTTCTCGCCCGCCCAAATCCTTGTATACCCAGCTTCCCAAGAAATTCGGTTTCCAGCCTACTCGGGAACATCCTGATTTTCTGCGGGACCATAAACCGCTAAAACGCAGAAAAAGACAGGATGAGCAGACAGAATGGTGGCGATGGGAATGGTAAGATTGATCCGGAAGTTGGGATTACCTTCCTATCAAGAATACTGTAGGCCGCTTGTGCAGCTTAGGTTTTTGTTTGGCCCACTTGTGTAGCGGCTTGGTACGGATAAACTCGGTATCAGTGGTGAGGTCCGTAGCTATGCAAACCCAGATGTTTATGGAAACCCCGTACCGAAATGACCAGCTTCTAGCGGACATCATCAGCACGGGGAAACCTAACACCCTGCTTTG